>NZ_JPGU01000040.1:0-7354 GCF_000732115.1 Frankia sp. CeD | reverse complement strand
CCAGAGAGCCGGCAGCACCAGGGCTCCGAAGACGGTCGCCCATGCCCACGGATGATCGGCCAGGTAGGGCACGACATCGTCGTGTAGCCAGGGGAAGAGCCGGTCATGGATCACCGGAACGACACCGGCCGCCGCGAACNCCGCGATGAGCCCCGCTCCCACGACCGCCAGTCCTCCGGGCAGGTGCCGCCAGCCGGTAAGTCCGATCATCAGCAGGCCGATCAGGCCGACGACGATCCCCAGGCCGCCGACGATGCCCGAACCGGTCAGCCCGCCGGCCGTGCCGAGGCCGACCAGCGCTGTTCCCACCGCGATCGTCATCCGCCGCCGGCCGTGCGTGACATCCCGGATCATCTCGAAGGCGAGACGGGTGACGGTCCGGGCGAGGAACGCGACCGGCCGCAGGGGCCGTGGCAGCCGGCGGGTCGATGTGGCCCAGGCGACGACCACGGCCACGATCTGGGCCAGGGCGGTCACCAGAACCGGGCCCTGCGCCGCGTCGGTGATGCGCTCGTCCGAGACGCGGCAGGCCTCGAGTACCTTGTCCACCGCTCGCGGGGGCAGCGCGCCGGGCGTGACGGGGACGCCGCTGAGCCCGGGTGGCCGGGGCGGTCGGCGCGCCAGAGCCGAACTGTCGACGCCGGCAGGCCGGTGGGCACCGGTCTGTCCCGCGGCGATCCTGGCGGCCACGGCCGCGGCCAGCGAGATGACCTCGGCGCCGCGCGGCTCGTCCAGGTTCGGGGAGCCTGTCCCTTCCGGTACCGCCGAGGCCCCCGGTCCGGTCGTCGTCCCGGGCCGGCTCGGTTCCACGGTCAGGGCCCGGTCGACGGCGGCGAGGAAGTCGGCGGTGGGCCGCGGATCGACCCCGGCCTTGTTGTCGCGCCGCACCGCCTCGGCGACCCCCACCAGCTCCTTGGCCGCGATGTCCCGTTGGATGCCGGCGGCGACCCAGGTCGCCGTGACCGGAAGGTTCGGCGGCACGGGGGCGTCCGGATCGGTCAGAAAGCCAAGCTCGTCGAGTACCTCCCGCGGCGCCGGGATGCCGGCCACCTCGGTGAGATCGTCGACCAGATCCACCAGCCAGCCCCGGCGGGCCAGCGCCGCGGCGTGGGCGTGACCGGCGGGGACGGCGGTGTCCCGGCGGATCACGAGCCGGCGTGGATCCAGCATGATCCGGACCAGCCAGCCCGCACCGTCCAGCCGTCCCCACATCCAGTCGTTGGCCCGCCACGAGGACTTCGCGAAGGCGCCGAAGTTTCCCAGCTGCAGGCCTGTGACCTTCTCCTCGGCCAGTGCGCGGGCGGGATCGAGGCGGTTCGGTAGATCCGCGCTGATCTGGACGAGCTCAACCGGTTGGTCGAGGACCGCGGCGCCGGTGCTTCGTTCGACCAGGTGCACGTCGAGCACGGCGATCAGGGCGTCCGCGGGAGTCGACGGGAGGTACCCGACGAAGTCCGCGAGGGTCCGGGCCGCCACCGCCCGGCGCTGGCCGACGCTGAGACCCTCGGGCCTGGTCTCTGGTCCCGCCGGAGGCCGGGCCGCGGGGGACCGCCGGTCCACGAGATCGGTGAGCTCGGTCCGCAGGGTCTCGATCATCCGCTCCAGGGAGCGCCAGGCCCGGGTGAGCTCGTCCTGCCCCGCGTCGCCCTCCGGGTCGGTCCGCAACCAGCGGCGGGCAGCCTCGGCGATGACGTCGAGCAGCGGTGCCCCGGCCATCGCACCGAGGGTCTCGCTGACCGTCGTGAAGACGCCGGGCCGCAGGGCCGCGGTGGCTGTGGTGGCGGTGGTGTCGGTGTTCCGGATGGTGGCGTGCGATGCGCCGTGCACGGCCGCCGCGAGCCGGGCAAGTCGGATCCGGTCCGCCGGCTCGGGGGAGAGGACGTACCCTTCGTTGATCATGTTGATCAGTAGACCCTTGGCGGCGTCGAGCGCGGGTCGGCCCAGCCGCCACAGGTCGGCGAGGTCGGCCGTGGTCGGCAGCCGGTCGGGAAGCATCTGGATCACGGCGTTGACCGCGGCGTTCGTCATCCGGGCGGGTCCGGCCGCGTCGGTGCGCAGCGCGTCGGTGTCCGGGGGACGGGGCAGATCGAACCGACCACCGAGGACGCGCAGCAGCGCCTCGATCACCGGTGGGGCGATCTCCTCTGCCAGGCTGCGGCGGTAGGCGTCATAGACGCTCTCGTCCGCTAATCGGGGACCACCGGCCGGGGCGAGGCGCAGCAGCCGTCGCCGGTTCGCCCGCGTACCGCGTACGGCGCTGTTGTGGTCGCGCAGCGTCGCCAGATCTGTACCAATCGACTGGTTCAGCGCCGCGCCGAGCACCTGGAGAAGGGTGGGGATCACCGTGGGTGGCACAGGCAGGGCGGGCGGTGTGGACGTCCTGGTTGGTGCCGCCGGATTCGTTGGTGCCGCCGGATTCGTCGGTACCGGCATCCGCGGCGAGGGCACGACGTAGGCGAGCACGCGACGGACTTGGCGTTCGGCGGGCCGGTCGAAGATGGCCGCCAGCGCCGGTCCGATCGGGCGGTTGACCAGGATCCCGCCGTCCGATGCGTGGAATCCGTGGGAGGCGTTGACGTAGCGGGCCATGTCCGGGTGCGCGGCGTCGACGGCGTGCCCCACCGGCACGTAGGCCGGCTCGAAGGCGCCCGGAAAGGCGGAACTGGCCCGTGCGGCCAGGGCGAGACGGGGGACCGCGCCAGGGTCGGTCAGGTCCTGCGTGCCGAAGGCGAACAGGCCCCGGTGGTCGACGTCGTACATGGTGCCGCCGAGTGAGTCGGCGTNCTCGGCGACCTCGCCGCGCAGGATCGTCGTAGTGATGAAGACCGATGTCGGGCGGTCCATGCCGGCTCGGTCCATGCCGGCTCGGTCCATGCCGGCTCGGTCCATGCCGGCTCGGTCCATGCCGGCTCGGTCCATGCCGGCTCGGGCCGTCTCCCCCACCGCTGTCAAGGCGGTGTGCAGCGCGGGCAGCACGGCGGTGTCCCCGTGCAGCAGCGAGGGATACGTCTTCTCGTGGGGGGTGCGCATGAGCGCGTCAAACGAGCCGAGGGACAGCCACAGGTCCCGCAGCGGGGTGAGATCGGCGTGGTGGGTGTTCGCGTAGCCCAGCATGGCGGCGTTGATGCCACCGGCCGAGGTGCCGGCGAGTACGTCCACACTGACCTCGACGTCGAGGATGGCCGCCAGCCGGGCGTAACGGGCAGCGACGGCGGCGTCCGCGTCGTCGGCCCGGTCACGGTCCGGGCTGGTCGCAAGGNTGATCTCGGTGGCGACCCCGCCCATCCAGACGGCGAGGCTCGCGCCACCGGTCATGACGACCGCGAGCCGTACCTCCTGGGTGGCCGGGTCGCGCATGAGTGGCAAGAGTAGACGTGCCCGGCCCCGGGCCTTCCCCGTTTGTCGGAGAAAAGTTGGATCGCGACGACTTCTTCCCAGCCGCCACTCTTGTCAACGGGTTACTCGTGAGTAGCATGGGAACAACGTACTCACGAGTAGCTAGCCGGCATCGGCCGATCACGGTGTCCGGCGGTCCCGGGAAGGAGCCGTTGATGGGCCACTACCGGAGCAATCTGCGAGACATCGAGTTCAACCTGTTCGAGGTGTTCGGGGTCGATCGCACGCTCGGCACCGGTCCCTTCGGGGAGATGGACGCCGAGACCGCGCGCGAGGTGCTGGCCGAGCTCGATCACCTCGCCTCCGGACCCGTTGCCGAGTCCTTCACCGACGCCGACCGTCATCCACCGACCCTGGATCCGGCGACCGGGTCGGTGACCCTGCCGGAGTCGTTCAAGAAGTCCTACCAGGCCGTTCTGGACGGTGAGTGGTGGCGGCTCTACCTTCCGCCGCACCTGGGTGGGCTGGGTGCGTCTCCGACCGTCGCGTGGGCGGCCTCGGAGCTGCTGCTCGGAGCGAACCCGGCCATCTTCATGTACATGGCCGGGCCGACGTTCGCGGCGATCCTGCACCGGCTCGGCAACGAATGGCAGCGCCAGCTCGCNGAGTTCGCCATCGAACGGCACTGGGGCGCGACGATGGTGCTCACCGAGCCGGACGCGGGTTCCGACGTCGGGGCCGGTCGTACCAGGGCGATCGAGCAGCCCGACGGCACCTGGCACATCGAGGGCGTGAAGCGGTTCATCACCAACGGGGACTGGGATGTCCCGGAGAACATCATCCACCTCGTGCTCGCCCGGCCGGAGGGGCACGGCCCGGGGAGTAAGGGCCTGTCGATGTTCGTGGTGCCGAAGTTCATGCCCGATCCGCGGACCGGCACGCCCGGCGCCCGTAACGGCGTCTACGTGACGAACATCGAGAAGAAGATGGGCCTGAAGGTCTCCGCCACCTGCGAGCTGCGGTTCGGTGAGCGGGCGCCGGCGGTCGGTTGGCTGGTCGGTGACGTCCACGAGGGCATCGCCCAGATGTTCCAGGTGATCGAGTACGCCCGGATGATGGTGGGCAGCAAGGCCATCGCCACGCTGTCCACCGGATATCTCAACGCGCTCGAGTTCGCCCGCACCCGCGTCCAGGGTGCGGACCTGGCCCGCGCGTCGGACAAGACGGCACCGCGTGTCACGATCATTCATCACCCGGATGTCCGCCGGATGCTGATGATGCAGAAGGTGTATGCGGAGGGCATGCGTTCACTGGTGCTCTACACCGCGACGTTCCAGGACCGGGTTGCGCTGGCCGGCGAGCGGGGGGAGGCCGACGAGCTCGCCGAACGCATCAACGACCTGCTGCTCCCGATCGTCAAGGGGGTCGGCTCCGAACGGTCCTACGAGCTGCTCGCCTCTTCACTGCAGATCCTCGGTGGTTCCGGGTACCTGCAGGACTATCCGATCGAGCAGTACATCCGCGATGCCAAGATCGACACTCTCTACGAGGGCACCACGTCGATCCAGGGCCAGGACCTGTTTTTCCGGAAAATCGTCCGGGACCAGGGGCAGGCGCTGGCCTCCGTGCTGGGCGAGATCCAGACGTTCGTGAAGGGCGAGGCCGGCAACGGCGCGCTGCGGGCGGAGCGGGAGGCGCTGGGGGTGGCCCTTGAGGACGTCCAGAGCATGGTGAATTCGCTGGTCGGGTTCCTCACCGGCGCCGCCGAGGAGGCCGCCGCGATCTACAAGGTCGGCCTGAATACGACGAGGCTGCTGATGAGCCTCGGTGACCTGATCATCGGATGGCTGCTCCTGCGCGGCGCCGAGGTAGCCCTGCGGACCCAGGATTCTCCGGCGTCCGCCGGGGCCCGGCCCGCTCGGGACGCCGCCTTTTACCAGGGCAAGGTGGCCGCCGCGCGCTGGTTCGCGGCCAATGTGCTACCGGAGTTGACGGCGCGCCGGGTAGCGCTGGAGTCCACCGGCCTCGGGCTCATGGAACTGCCGGAGGAGGCGTTCTGATGTTGCCGCGGCGGGGTTGCGTTCTTGCCGCGGAAGGGNATATGGACCGGTATGGGAATCCCGTTGAGTCTTTTACTCTTGGCCCTCGGCGCCATCCTCGCCTTCGCGGTCCGCTCCGAACCGTCCGGGCTCGACATCACGGCCGTGGGCATCATCCTGATGTGCGTCAGCGCCATTGGGCTCGGCCTCACCCTGTACCGCGACCAGTGGCGCAGGAAGATCGTNGAAGAGTCGGTCGAGAACGGCGTGCCCGCGCCCAGACCGCTCGATGACGGCATCATCGTCGACCCGTCCGCTCCGTTCGAGGCCCCGCACCGGCGCGAGCTGGGACTGACCCCCGAGGAGGATCGTCGGCTGAACCCCTCACGCCATCCGGAGGCGACCTACGGTGACGGGCAGCCGGCCATCCACGTGCACGTCGAAGGGGACCACCCCCTGTCGCCNCACTGAACCGTGCTCGTTCACCGGTCCGCCTGCCCACCGCCCGGTCCGGTTCCCTGGACGGTCCGTGGGGACGGACCAGGGAACCCGGCCGGGCGCTCGTCCGCGGGGGCGAGCCGGGATGGTCGGTTCAGGAGGTGCGTAGCGGCGGGNACGCCTGATCGAGCTCGTTGCGCATGTCCCGCTTGAGGATGTCGTCGGCGTCCGAGGAGGACTGACCCTCGAGCAGAAACCGAGCCACTCGTAGGGTGAGGTCGACCCGCTCAGCCAGGTTGAGCGTGCCGGTGAACCGGCCGCTGGAGTTGGCGGAGGTCAGAACCTTGGCGACGAACTCGTCCGCGGCCTGCAGTGCCTCCACTCGCGTCATGGTTCCACCTCTTTGTGCCGGAAGCCGGTCAGAGGCGCAACCGTACCAGGGAGCGGAATCTGGGCCGTTGTGTGCCCCTCTTGCGTGCAGTGTGCCCGTTTGTGGCCAACTGGTGGATCCGATGAGTCGATCAGGACCAGGCGAGTGCCACCGTGGGATCGGTGATGACGGCACCCACGTCGGCGAGGACCGCGGAGCCCAGCGCGCCGTCGACGATGCGATGGTCGAACGAGAGTGCCAGCTGTACCACCGTACGCACGGTGAGCTGGCCCTCGTGCACCCAGGGCATCGGTCGGATCGAGCCGAGGGCGAGGATCGCCGCTTCGCCCGGGTTCAGGATCGGGGTGCCGATGTCGACGCCGAGGACGCCGACGTTGGTGATGGTGATCGTGCCGCCGCGCAGATCCGCGGGGCTGAGCCGGTCCGCCCTCGCCGCGGTGGTGAGGCCGGCCAGGGCGTGAGCCAGCCCGACGACGTCGAGCCGGCCGGCATCCGGGATGGTGGGCACGACGAGCCCACGCGGGCCCGCCACGGCGATGCCGAGGTTCACCCGGTCGTACACATGTATCTCCGGCCGGCCACCGTTCTCCGGCCGGCCACCGTTCTCCGGCCGGCCACCGTTCTCCGGCCGGCCACCGCCCGCGTCCTCGACCCAGGATGAGTTGATCATCGGATGTCGGCGAACGGCGATGAGCAGGGCTCTGGCGACGAACAGCAATGGGGTGATCTTGATCCCGGTGAACTCCGGCAGCGCCGCGATCCGGTCCCGGGCGGCCATCGTCGCCGTCGCGTCGACGGTGAGGAACTCGGTGACATGCGGGGCAGCCGAGACGCTGGCGACCATCGCCTGCGCCATCGACCGCNGGATGCCGGTGACAGGCACGTGCCAGGTACGCGTCTCGGCGGAGAAGGTGGCCCCGGCGGGGATGACGCCGATCGGCGGGGNATCGCGCGNGGGNGGCGCCGCGAGGGGCGCGGTACGGGCGGCGGCACGCACCGCGGCCTCGACGTCGGCCCGGCTGATCGTGCCGTCCGGGCCGGTGCCGGCGAGGGATGCGAGGTCGACACCGAGGTCACGGGCGAGCTTGCGGACCGGCGGTTTGGCGAGCACCGGACCGGCTGTGTGGACCGGACCGGCTGTGTGGACCGG
>NZ_JPGU01000039.1:0-37839 GCF_000732115.1 Frankia sp. CeD | reverse complement strand
GCGCAGGCCCACTCCCACACCGCCACGGTGGTGTCGTGACCTGCGATGTTGCCCGCGACCCACAACGCCAGGACCGGCGCGAGCTCGTAGCGAACACCCCGCGGGTCGCGCCAGTCCGGTACCCGCCGCAACACCGCGACCAGCCCCGCGACCTGCGCGGCTGTCGAGACCTCAACCTGCTCCTGCTGACACTCAAGCCACAACATGGGGGACACTACAGACACGGACGCGGCACCTGCTTCTGGAAGACCTNTGCGTGAGAACTCAGATCTTCCTGTAGGTGCCGCGTCTGCCGCGTTCCAGGGCCCTTCNCGGCCCNACCCCNAGCAGTAGCCGACCACAAACTCAAGACGCCACGCCGTACCTACTTTGACGTCGCCCTGCCCGGATACGCGTCAGCTCTCGATCCAACCGTACTTCTCGGCCACGCCCATCAGCTCGCTTCTGATCCGGACTATCTGCGTCCCCGTCAGGGTCGGGTCGATCCGGAGCAACAGTTCGGTGATTTCCTGGGTGAACTCCCCGACCGGCAGGACGTCGCAGAGAGCGTCGGAATCGTCCGCGTGGACGGTTCCCCTCGTCGGCGCCGGAGCGGCCAGACCCGAAGCCGCGGGCGCGGACCTGAGGATGCGGGCCGCACTGGCCTTCAGCCCACGCTCGCCCTCCTCGATCTCGAACTCCATGACGGCCCCAGGGATGACGAGATTCTTCTCAACAAGAAGATCGTTGGCATGTAGGAAAATATCGTCTCCACCGTCACTGGGAGCTATGAAACCGTAACCCCGAACATGGTCGAAGCGAAGAACCTTNCCTGTNCTCACGACTCNCCTCAACAACNCCCNAAAGACCATACGATTANCCNCCGCCGCTTCGTCCGCCCAACCGCCACATGGCGGGCCGGACGACTTAAGAGTGAAGCATACCACCACAGCCCCAACCGACCGCAAGCCTGATGCCTCCACTCTCGCCCTCGACGGAAACAACCGCGCCAATACCCGCCTACGCTACCTCGGTTGAGACCAACGTTCAACGCGGAACGACGGGTCATCCTTTCACGATTACGACCACACCCCCAAGACGGAGCCGCGACCACAGAAACGAACGCGTGTTCGACATCGCCGGGCGAGAGGTCTACGCTTACAACCATGTTCACGTACAGACCGTTCCCGGCCACCCGACCATGATCGCCGCCATCCCGAGCCGCCGACGCCCGTCTCCGAGCGTCCGGAGGACGTCCTCTCCGCATTCCGCCGGACGCCCGCGGCGCGCCAGCCGGTCACTCCCTGAGCCCCAGCCCGCCACCGAGAGGCCGACAGGCATGCACCTCACCATTCCACCTGCCCGGGGATCTTGTCGAATTCGGCGACGGAGGCGCGGACCGGAATGCACGGGTCCACCCTGGACTCGAAAACAGCTCAGAGATTCAGCAGATTCGGGGAAGTTGCTCACCGACCGGGAGGTCCACCAGGCGGCTCGCGCCGAGACCGGTCCTCGCGACCACCATTCCCGGGTGTTCCGCGGTCACCGTACCTATCACAGCCGCGTTTCGGCCGAGTGGGCGCGCGCGCATCGCCTCGAGCACCCGATCGGCGTCCCGCGGCGCGACCATCGCCACGAGCTTGCCCTCGTTGGCGATGTAGAAGGGGTCCAGCCCGAGAATGCTGCAGGCGTCGAGGACCGGCTCGGGAACGGGAACATGCCGTTCGGTGATGACGATTCCCACCCGCGCGGTCCGCGCAATCTCGTTGAGTGTCGCGGCCAGTCCTCCGCGCGTCGGGTCCCGCAGGGCGTGCACGTCCGCGCCGGTGCGCAACATGGCGCCGACCAGTCCGTGCAACGGTGCGGTGTCACTGCGGACCTCCGTGGCGAATTCCAGGCCCTCCCGGCAGCTGAGCACGGCGATCCCGTGCAGCCCGATCTCGCCGCTGACCAGGACGACGTCGCCCGGCCGGGCCCGAGCGGGCCGGATGTCAACGCCGTCGGGAACCAGGCCGATCCCCGCCGTGTTGACGTAGACCCCATCACCGTGACCGGCATCGACGACCTTGGTGTCGCCGGTGACCAGCCGGACGCCCGCGGCACGGGCCGCCGCTCCGAGCGCATCCGCCACCCGGCCGAGATCGGTCAGCTCGGTGCCCTCTTCCAGGATGAATGCGGTCGAGAGGTACCGGGGTTCGGCGCCGGACATCGCCAGGTCGTTGACGGTTCCGTTGACCGCAAGATCACCGATCGAGCCGCCAGGGAAGAACAACGGTCGAACGACGTAGGAGTCGGTGGTGAACGACACCCGTGCGCCGTCGACGGTGACCACGGCCGCATCCCCCAGGTCCTCCGGACCGCCCGCGCCGGCGGCTGCGAAGGCCGGCAGGAAGAGATGCTCGACGAGTTCGGCNGACATCGCCCCCCCGCCGCCATGCCCCATCACGATCGTGGGGCACTCCACCAACGGCGCCGGGCAGGTCCACGCGGCCGGATCCACCGCCGTCGCGGCCTCATCCACCATGTCCCACCTCCAGCGCACGTCCCACCTCCAGCACATGTCCCGCTTCCGGCGCACGTCCCGCTTCCGGCAGGGGCTGCGCAATCGCCGGGGAGGTGCTCATCCGGCGGTAGAGGTAGTAGGCGGCACAGGCCCCTTCGGAGGACACCATGGTCGCGCCGAGCGGGGTCCGCGGAGTGCACTGCCGTCCGAAGGCCGCGCACTCATGCGGCTTGATCAGGCCTTGGAGCACCTCGCCCGATCGGCACGCCGACGACTCGGCCGTGTGGACATCCGCGACGGCAAACCGCAGCTCCGCGTCGAAGTCGCGGTAGGCCGGCGACAGGCGCCAGCCGCTGCCCGGGATGACACCGATGCCCCGCCAGGCCCGGTCGGCCACCTCGAAAACATCCCGCAGCATCGCGATGGCGGCCGGGTTGCCGGCTGCCGGAACCGCTCGGGGATAGGCGTTCTCCACCTCGTGTCGGCCGGCCTCCAGCTGCACCACGGTGCGGCGGATGCCCTCGAGGAGGTCGAGTGGTTCGAAGCCGGTGACCACGATCGGCACGCCGTAACGCCGTGCCAGGGCCGGGTACTCGCCGGTGCCCATCACGCTGCAGACGTGACCAGCGGCCAGGAACCCCTGGACGCGGCAGCTCGGCGACTCCATGATCGCGGCAATCGCCGGCGGTACCAGCACGTGCGACACCAGCAGGGAGAAGTTGCCCAAGTCGAGCCGTTTCGCCTGGAAGACCGTCATCGCGTTGGCCGGCGCGGTGGTCTCGAATCCGATCCCGAAGAACACGACCTCCCGATCGGGGTTGCGCTGGGCGATCGTCAGGGCGTCCAGCGGGGAGTAGACCACCCGGACGTCGGCGCCCGCGCTCTTCACCCGGAAGAGGTCCCGATCGCTCCCCGGCACCCGCAGCATGTCGCCGAAGGAGCAGAAGATGACGCCCGGCCGTGCGGCGATCTCCAGCGCCCTGTCGATGATCTCAAGCGGGGTCACGCACACCGGGCAGCCGGGGCCGTGGATCATCTCGATGCCCTCGGGCAGAAGCTGATCGATACCGTGCCGGATGAGCGAGTGAGTCTGCCCACCGCAGACCTCCATGATCGACCATGGGCGAGTCGTCGTCGCGTGGATCTGTTCCAGCAGCCGACCGGCCAGCTCCGGATCCCGGAACTCCTCCAGATACCTCACCGCGTCACCCCCTCCTCGCCGGCCCCGCGGGCCGTGGCACTCACACCGGCCGCACCGTCACCCAGCTCCTCGGTCAGGAGTCCCATCCGCGCGAAGGTGGCCAGCGACTCCACCGCCGAGCGTTCGTCCAGCCGTTGGATCGCGAACCCCACATGCACGATCACGTACTCGCCGACCATGACCTCGGGCAGGTACTGCAGGCAGACGTCCTTGCGCACNCCCCCGAAATCGACCTCGGCCATCCGGGCCCCGTGGCGTTCCTCGATCCCCACCACCCGTCCTGGAACCGCGAGACACACCTGTTCCTCACCCCTTTTCCCGCGTCTTCTCCCGCGCTGCGGCGACGAGCAGCTGACCGAGAGCGATCCCCCCGTCATTCGGAGGTACCCGCGCATGCCGCAGCACCGTGAAGCCCCCCGCATGCAGTGCCCTGGATGCAGCCGTCGTCAGAACGGCGTTCTGGAAGNCCCCGCCGGTGAGTCCGACCAGGTCAAGGCCCACCTCGCCGCGTGCCCGCCGGGCGAGGTCCACGATCATCGCCACGACGGCTGTGTGGAAACGGACCGCGGCGATGTCCACGGCGAGCCCGGCCGACAGATCCCTCACCATCGCCCGGATGACCGGCGCCGGGTCGATAATCAGCGGCCTGCCCAGCCCCTGCCCGCGCAGGGCGAACGCGTGGCGTTCGCGGTCGTCCGCGCCGCCGCCGGCCGCGGTGCGCGCCCGGGCCTCCAGCTCGATCGCCGCCTGCGCCTCGAAGTCGACCTCGTGACGGATGCCGAGCAGCGAGCTGACCGCGTCGAAGAGCCGCCCCATGCTGGAGGTCGGCACGCAGCCCAGCCCGCTGGCCAGCTGGTGGGTCAGCACCCGCCGCTCCGGCTGCGGGCAGGCGACGACCGGCGGCAGGGTGGGATCCCAGCGGACTCCGGCGGCGTGCAGATGGGCGAGCGCCATCCGGCAGGGCCGCCGAACCGCGGCGTCCCCACCGGCAAGCGGCACATAGCCCAGGTGGGCGAAGCGCCGGAACCCGCGGTAGTCGGCGATCAGCACCTCGCCGCCCCACACGGCCCGGTCGGGGCCGTAGCCGGTCCCGTCAAAGGCGAATCCCACCACCGGCCGGGTGCCGTCGAGGCCGTGCTCGGCCATCAGCGCGGCCACATGGGCATGGTGATGCTGCACGGTCCGTATCGGTCGGCCGGCGGCGTGCCGCACAGCCCACTGGCGCGACCGATAGCCCGGATGCGCGTCGGTGACGAGCTGGCGGGGGGTGACGCCGGTCAGGTGCTCGAGGTGCCGCTCGGCGGCGTCGAAGGCGCGCAGGGTGGCCAGGTCGTCCATGTCCCCGATGTGCCCGCTGAGCCAGGCCGACCGGCCCGCGCCCAGGCCGCAGGTGTTCTTGAGGTCGGCCCCGACGGCCAGCGTCGGGGGCACCTCGAACGGCAGCGGCACCGGCAACGGCGCGTAGCCACGCGAGCGGCGTACCGGCGACGGGGCACCATCGACCACCCGGACAACGGAGTCGTCGCAGGGCACCCGGATCGGACGGTCGTGGCGCAGCCAGCCATCGACAAGCGGGGCGAGCCGGCGCAGGGCGTCGGTGTCCTCGGCCGCGATCGGCTCGCCGCCGAGGTTCCCGGAGGTCATCACCAACGGCGGCCATCCGGCGGTGCCGACGGTTCGATGGAGGGGCACGGGCTCGCCTGGCAGGCCGAGCAGCAGATGGTGCACCGGCGTGTAGGGCAGCAGCAGACCGAGATCGGGGTTGTCCGGGGCAACGGAGTCGGCGAGCGCGGGACGGCCGTCGCGACGGCGGCGCACCAGCACGATGGGCCGAGCGGGGTCGGTGAGCAGGGCCGCCTCCCGCTCGTCGACATGCGCCAGGGCCCGGGCCGCAGCCAGGTCGTGGACCATGACGGCGAACGGCTTGCCGCCGCGCCGTTTGCGGCGTCGCAGGGTCGTCACCGCCGTCGGGTCGGTGGCGACGCAGGCGAGGTGGTAGCCGCCCACCCCCTTCACCGCCAGGACGCCACCGTCGGCGAGCAGCCGCCGCGCCGCGGCGAGCGCGTCCTCGCCGGTCCGCGGCGCGCCCAACGGCGACACGAACTCCAGGCGCGGTCCGCACGCCGGGCAGGCGATCGGCTGGGCATGGAAACGTCGGTCGGCCGGATCGGAGTACTCCCGCTCACACACGGGGCACATGGCGAACCGGGCCATCGTCGTTGCCGGCCGGTCGTAGGGAAGGTCGGTGATGATCGTGAACCTGGGTCCGCAGTTGGTGCACGTGATGAACGGATGCCGGTAACGCCGGTCCGCGGGATCGGCCAGTTCCCGCAGGCAATCCGGGCATGTCGCCACGTCGGGGGCCGCCGCCGTACGCCCACCCGCGGCCGGCCGGGATCGGACGATCGCGAAGCCGGATCCGCCGCAGGGCGGAAGTTCCGTGGTCACGACCCGCTCGACCATGGCCAGCGGCGGCACGTCGCAGCGAAGCCGGCGGGCGAAGTCCTCGACTGCGCCGGGGGNTCCCTCGACCTCCGCGACCACGCCGCCGGTGTCGTTGCGCACCCAGCCGGTCAGAGCCAGCTCCGTCGCGGCGGCGTGGACGAACGGCCGGAAGCCGACCCCCTGGACCAGCCCCTGGACGACGAACCGTCGCCGGGCCCGGCCGCCTGGGCCGGCCTCCCGGCTCGGTTCACCGGCCCCGCCCACCGAGAGCACCGGCCGGGTCATGCGGCCCGCCGTGCCGTCCGCCATCACATCTTCTCGATCCTGATGTATCGGACGAGGGCCGGATACTCCCTCCAGAATAGGCCGACGGCACCGGCCACGCCGACTGTCGCCAGCACCAGCTTGCGACTACTCATGTCCACCTCCTCGGTACCGTTTTCCCACGCGTGTCCGCGGGCTTCGGGTGGTGCGCCGCCTGCTGGGCGCTACCCCGGCGGCAGGTTGGGCATGCTCCTCGGCGCGACGGGATTGCGCCTCTTCGGTCGGACGCCGGTGGAGCGCCGAGCGTCGGCGCTGCCATCGGCGTGGTGCCCCACCTGCCATCGGTACGAACCGGTCGCGTTGCCCTGTGCAACCCCCTTGACGTGCGCGGTGGCGTCCGGCGCGACGTCGGGCTTACCGACCCGGATCTCGGCCATCTCGTCCTGCCCTCCCTCTCTTTCCTCTCAGCCCCGCCCCGCGGGGCCAGCGCGGCCCTGGCCCGTGAGATGCACCGGCCGTGCGGCCCGCACCGGGCTTGCGGGCCGGCGGCCGAGATCGGCGAAGAACCCGTCGATCGCCGGCCACACGCGCAGGCCTCCGGACAGGCCCCTCCACNCCCGCCGGATGACCGCCACGAGCCGGTGACAGTCGTCGACGGGAACGATCCAGTGCTCGTGGCGGCCGTGGGTAGTGTTCGTCAGCAGCGCCTCGACCAGCGGTGTCAGGTCACCCAGCGCCGGGCAGCGCCGCACGATGCCGCGCCACGTGCCGGGCGCGACGCCCCAGCGGGTGGCGCCCATCGGGCTGGGATAGCGGGCGCTGACCGAGCCGTCGGTCCCGACGACGAAGAACGCCAACCCCACCGGGGTACCCAGCTCGTCCGCGTCGAGTGCGGGAAGCCGCAGCCGTCGCCGGGGAACGAGCCGGAAGTGCCCACGTCCGGCCGCCTCCCGGTCGAACAGCAGCGCGCACGCCTGGCAGGCGCAGAGCAGCTCGTCGCGTTGTTCGTCGAGGATGTGCCGATGCTCCGCCGGCACGGCGGTCCGGCACATGTCGCAGCGGGCCTCGGCCGCGCCGGCGCGGTCGGTCGCGGCGCGCACAAGCCGCCGCAACGCGCCGTCGGCCGTCGGGGACATCGGGGCCGTCATGGACCCACCCCGTCGGCGACGGGCCGGGCGAGCACGGTGTCGAGGGGAACGAAGGCGGTCCGCTCGGGTTCACCCGGCGCGGGTAGGCGCCGGACGTCGGACAGCTCCGGCGCGACGGCGAGCACGGCCTGGCGAACCGCCTCGGTGACCCCCGCCGAGGTCGAGCCACACCCGCCGAGGGTCAGCCGGACCTCGGCCACCCCCCGTTCGATCCCACTCAGCTCGATCTCCCCACCCCGGTCCCGGACTGCGGGTCGAAGCTGCTCGATCGCCCGCGCGACCCGGGCCCCGACCGGCTCAGGATGGACGTCGTGCAGGACGAGCAGATGGTCGAGCAGCTCGTCGCCGGTGAACGCGGCGAGCACCTCCGGGGCTCCCGACGCGTATCCGACGGCTCGGGCCAGCGCCTCGCCGTACACCGCCGCGAGTGTTGCCACCGCGTCGATCGCCAGCTCACCACTCGGCCCCGGAATGCGCTCCACCTGCGCCAGCACCTCGTCGAGGTGGGCGAGCCGGCCCCGCACAGCGAGATCGTCGAGCCGGTGCCCACCCGCGCCGTCCGGATCAACCATGGCTGGCCCCGAACATCGGCGAGTGCACCGTGCGCAGGGTGCGGCCCCGACCGAGATACATGTGCACCCCGCAGGGCAGGCAGGGGTCGAAGCTGCGCACCGTCCGCATCACATCAACGCCCTTGAACCCCTCCGGACCGTTCTCCTCGAAGATCGGCATGTTCTGTACCGCGTCCTCGTAGGGGCCCGGAGTTCCGAAGAAGTCGCGGGGGCTGCCGTTCCACGGCGTCGGCGGGTAGGGGNGATAATTTGCGATCTTGCCGTCGCGCACCACCATGTGGTGCGACAGCACGCCGCGCACCGCCTCGTGGAAACCGCAGCCGATCGTCTCGTCCGGCACGTCGAAGTCGCAGAACACCCGGGTGTCACCCGAGCGCACCCGATCCATGCCCTGCTCGAGGAAGTACAGCGCCATCGCCGCCGCGTAGGCGACGAAGTAGACACGGGCCCGGTCCCGCTCGATCGCGTTCGACCAGGCCGGCGGCTTCCACTGCAGGTCGACGGCGGGCAGCGTGCGGCTGCGCGGCAGCGAGATGTTCACCGCGCCCCCGGTCGCGGTGACGTAGGGGGTGTTCACCAGTCCGGCGAGTGCCGTGGTGTAAAGCCGAGCGAAGGGCCCTCCCCCGGTATCCAGGGCGAGATGCTCGCCGCTGCGGGCGTCAAGCCACCGCGGGCTCATCACCCAGCTGTACTTCTCCCCGAAGTCCCGCTTCTGCGGCACCGGCAGCGTCGTCTGGTTCCACGGATGGCGCATGTCGACCGGATTTCCGAGCGGATCCCGGGTGACGAACGGCTCCTCGTTCACCCAGTCCTGGTAGAAGGAACTGCCCAGCAGGATCCGGATGCCCAGATTGATCTCCACCAGGTCGGTGGTCAGCAGATCGCCGTCGACGACGATCCCGGGTGTCACGTGCATCGCCCGGCCCCAGGTGGTCATGTTCTCGTACCGGTAGTCCACGACGTTCGGATCCTGGAACGCGCCCCAGCAGCCCAGCAGCACCCGGCGGCGGCCGACCTCCTCGTAACCGGGCAGCGCCTCGTACCAGAAGTCGAACAGGTCGTCGTTCAACGCGACGGCCTTCTTGACGAAATCAAGGATCTCCATCAGCCGGCTGAGGTAGTCGGTGAACACCGTCGGTTCCGGCATCGTGCCGACCCCGCCCGGATACAGCGTGGAGGGGTGCACGTGCCTGCCCTCCATCAGGCAGAACATCTCGCGGGTGATCCGGCTAACCTTGAGGGCCTCCCGGTAGATCTCCCCCTCGAACGGGTTGAACGAACGCATGATGTCAGCGATAGTCCGCATCCCGTGCACGGCCGCGTTCGGTGCGGCGGTGGCCTCTGCCCGGGCCAGCACGCCGGGATTGGTCTGCTTGACCATCGCCTCGCAGAAGTCCACGAACACCAGGTTGTCCTGGAAGATCGTGTGATCGAACAGGTACTCGGCGGCCTCTCCGAGATTGATGATCCATTCCGCCATCGGCGGGTTCGCGATGCCGTACGCCATGTTCTGGGCGTAGACCGAGCAGGTGGTGTGGTTGTCCCCACAGATGCCGCAGATGCGGCTGGTGATGAAACCCGCGTCCCGCGGATCCTTGCCCTTCATGAACACCGAATAGCCGCGGAACAGCGACGAGGTGCTGTGACACTCGGTGACCCGCCGGTTGGCAAAGTCGATCTTCGTGTAGATCCCGAGGTTGCCGATGATGCGCGTGATCGGGTCCCACGCCATCTCCACGATCTGGGCGGGCTTCTCCCCGGTTCTCGACTGCCTGGTCGTCGTCATCGCACACTCCCTCCGGCATCGCTGGGCCCGGCCCGGACAGACCGGGTGTGCCGCCCCGCCTGCCGTCTCGCCGACGTGGGCTCCGGCCCGGTCCTAGGGGCGGTAATGCGGGTCGTAGCCGGTGGTCAGCAGCTCCCGGTTGTGCCGCCACTTCGGCTCGGTGTTCGCCGTCGCATTGGTGATGCCACGCAGCCTGCGGATGAACGACCCGTAGGGTTTGATCGCGCGCGAGGACAGGCTCCCTCCCGGCGGCATGTCCATGAACGGCATGAACTTGTCCGGGAATCCCGGCATCGTGCAGGCAATGCAGATGCCGCCCACGTTCGGGCAGCCGCCCAGCCCGCCCATCCACCCGCGCTTGGGCACGTTGCAGTTCACCACCGGACCCCAGCAGCCAATCTTCACCTGACACTTCGGCGAGTTGTAGTCCTTCGCGAAATCGGCCTGTTCGTAGTAGCCCGCCCGGTCACAGCCCTCGTGCACGGTCCGACCGAAGATCCACTGGGGTCGGAGTTGGTCGTCCAGCGGTGGCGGCGGTGCCGTGCCCGCCGCGTGGTAAAGCACCCAGGTCAGCGTCTCCATGAAGTCGTCCGGTTGAACCGGGCAGCCGGGGACGTTGACAATCGGCAGGTTGCCGGCGGAGGTGAAGTCATGGCCCAGGTAGTCGGCAAGGCCCATCGACCCGGTCGGGTTGCCGGCCATCGCGTGGATCCCGCCGTACGCGGCGCAGGTGCCGATCGCGACGACCGCCCACGCCCTGGGTGCCAGCCGGTCGATCCACCAGTTCAGGGTCAGCGGCTGGCCGGTGTCCGGATCGTTCCCGAACGACGTCCAGTACCCGTCGCCGTGGATGTTCTCGTTCGGAATCGAGCCCTCGATGACGAGGATGAACGGCTCGATGTCACCGCGGGCCGCGGCTCGGTACGGGGCCAGGAACTCCTCCCCGCCGACGGTCGGCGACAGCACCTTGTTATGCAGATGGACCGTCGGCAACCCCGGCACGAGCCCGGTGACGACATCCTCGATCGCTGGCTGGGAGGCCGCGGTCACCGACACCGTGTCGCCGTCGCAGCTCATCCCCTCGGAGATCCAGAGGATGTGCACCTCGTCGAAACCGCCGCGTCGCGAGCTCCCGGACTGCGGGTTCGTGGCCGTCATCTCGGCCCCTCCCTCCTACTGGCGGATGCTGGGGATGGACCCCACGAGCCGGGGTCTCGGACGATCTGCGCGATGAGCCGCACCGCGTCGCCGACGGCAGCCCCCGCGGCGCGGGACAGTCCCATCCGCTCCTCGACGACGGCGGGTCGGCAGCCGACGACCAGCACTCGGCCGACATCGCCACCGAGGCCCCGCAGCAACCGCAGGACCACGTCGGGAGACATGCCATGGGCGTCCATGAGGGGGATGTCATCGACGGGGGGGATGTCGTCAACGGGAATGTCGTTGACGCCGGCCCCGTCAAGTTCGGGCCGGAGCACCACGAGAGTCCCCGGTGGATCGGTCGACGGGACCGCGTCGACGAGGATCACCACGTCGTACCGGCCGTCGAGGAGCTCATAGGCGAGATGCACGCCGCGGATCCCGTAGTCGACGACGTCCACCCCGGCCGGCAGGTCCGCCGGGTCGATGCGGCGCACAACCTCCACCCCGAATCCGTCGTCGCCGAGGAACACGTTGCCGATCCCGGCGACGAGGACGCGCGGTGGACCCGCGGAGGAACCCGCGGGCGGACCCACGCGGGTGGGCGCCGGCCCGATCATGACGCACCCGGTCCGTCGGTGAGCGGTGCCAGCTCCTCGGGTGCGAAGTAGTAATGACGGCCGTACCACCGGTGCAGTTCGGCGGCCGGGTCGTCGTCCAGGGACACCGCGACGTGCCAGGCGCCGTCAACGTCCAGAAAGACGGCCTGAACCCGGGCCTCGCGCCCCCTGAGAAACATGTCGTGCGCGTCGCTTCCACAGCTGCTTCCACGGTCACGGGGATGCAGCCGGACCCGGCTGCCCTTAGCGATCATCACGCCGTCCAGGGAAACACTGTCACTGTCCGGACGGACCGACCGGTCCGCCTCCGGCTCCCACCATCGCGTGGTCGCGGCGGCAACCGGTACGCCGGCCGGCGCGGCCCCGACCGACGGAACCGGTCGCAGCGACCGGACGGCGCCATGCAGGCGGGCGAGTGTGTCCCGCGGGATCCCGTCGACCCGGTCGATAATCTCCGCGGCGCGGCGATCGGTCGCCCGAGCCTCGTGTTTCTCGTCGTCGGTCAGAGCCAGCGTGCGCAGCGAGAGGATTTCATCGATCTCGGTGGCGTCGAAGAGGTCACCCGGGCTCTCGGGGGCGATCCGGGGATGGTCGTACAGGATGATCGGCGAGGACAGCATCACGTCCGGCGCTCCGTCGGCACCGGCGAGAACGGGGAAGGTGTGGATGTTCTCACACTCCCGTGTCGCCCCGGCGGCCCAGGTCGGCGGATCGAGCAGCGAGAGGAACCGTCCCCCGCACGCACCCAGGAGGCTGTGTGTCGCGATCATCGATCGGCGCAGCGCCATCGGTCGCGCGGCGCCGGCGGGGACGTCCGCCACCGTGTTCTCGACGACCAGGCGCAGCCGGTACAGCCGGAAGGGAGCCGCAGCCCGCGTCACGGACACCCGGACCGTCGCCGAGACCGGCCACCGCCGGCGAACCNCCCGAGCCGCACCGCCGCGCCCAACGTCGCGGCCCGCCGGGTTGCCGCGATCATCCAACGGCTCGATCTCCATGCCACCGGGCAGGCTCAGGCTGAACGACTCTCCACGATCAGCCTGTTCCGCCGACCGGCCCCGCACAGCCGGGTCGGCCGGGTCGGCCAGGTCAGCCAGGTCGGCCAGGTCGGCCAGGTCGGCCAGGTCGAGGGTGAGACCGGCCTCGCGCGGCACCGCCTCGTCGAAACTCAGCCGAGCAGCGCCGTCCGCCTTCAGCGCGTCGACCTCGCCGAACGCACCATCGGCCCCTCTGACCTCGACCGAACGGCGCTGGAGTTGCAGAAAGCGCAGCCGGACGACAACC
Organism: Frankia sp. CeD; assembly: GCF_000732115.1. Lineage (NCBI taxonomy): Bacteria > Bacillati > Actinomycetota > Actinomycetes > Frankiales > Frankiaceae > Frankia > Frankia sp. CeD. The sequence continues at coordinate 24,897 of NZ_JPGU01000039.1, read as the reverse complement.
GAGGCGGTCGGGGACAGCTCGAGAAGACAGTCGGTCTGCTGGCACCACGCATCCGTCGATCCGGCGACGGTCCGTGGAACCGGCCCACCCGCCTCGACCCAACGCCGCGGCGCGAGCACCCCGAACTGCCACCGCATCCGGTTCTTGCCCGAGGAGCGGCGATACGGATAGAGCAGATAGCCCTCGTACAGCACCGCGTCAGCCACTGCACGGGCCGACGCGAAACCGGCGGGACAGCTCCCACCGGCCTCGTCGGCACCGGTGCCGGCCCCCACGTCCACGTGAAGGGTGGTCCGCGCGCTAGGCGCCGTCATGGCGAGCGATGCCCAGGACAGGACGAACCCGCGAGCAGCATGACAGTCCCCCTTCGGCGGAGCCGTGGCACCACCCCTGGGGACGATGCCCACCGTACTGTAACCACATGTAACTACGCATTATGGCTATATGCAGTTACGAGAACACTCGTAGCTATTCTTCGACGGGTTGCCCGGGTGCCGCGGCCTCAAACACCGTGAGACGGCCCGCTCGACCGCGGGCGGTGGCCGGCACCCCGCTCGGCGCGCAGCCAGGCGTACCACTGGCCCAGGCCAGGCCCCGGCCTCAGACCCGGCCCCGATCCCGGGGTCGCGCGGACGCGCAGTACGTCGACCCGGGGATTGATCCGGTGAACCTGCGCCTCGTACCGCGCGACCTCAACGTCGAGGTAGGGCAGCAGGTCGCACTTGGTGAGCAGGACGAGATCGGCAGCCGCGAACATGTGCGGATACTTGGTCGGCTTGTCCTCGCCTTCGGTGACGGACATCAGCACCACCCGGGCTCGCTCGCCCAGGTCGAACAGCGCCGGGCAGACCAGATTGCCGACGTTCTCGATGAACACCATCGAATCCTCTGCTGGTTCGAGCTCACGCAGCGCACAGTCGATCATGGCCGCATCGAGGTGGCAGCCACGGCCGGTGTTGATCTGGACGACGGGAGCGCCCGTGGACCGGATGCGCTCGGCGTCGCGGATACTCTCCTGATCACCTTCAACCACCGCGATCGGCACGCCCACGCCGAACTCGCGGACGGTCCGCTCCAGCAGCGTCGTCTTGCCCGATCCCGGCGAGCCCATCAGGTTGATCGCCAGCACGTCACGGGCGAGCAGGCGGCGGCGGTTCGCCTCGGCGAGCATGTCGTTCCTGGCCAGCATCCGCTCCTCGACAACCACGGTGCGCGACGTGGTCCCCCCGTCAGGCGCGTGGCCGGCAAGCGCCGGGCCGGGACCGACGAGGACGGGGTCGACGGGGTCGACCCCGTCGAGGGAGGTCAGCCGGGGCGGCGCCGCGACGTCGTCACACCCGCAGGTTCCACACATCCCACATCACCTCCGCCGCTCGGCACGGGTGTCACCTCGACCGTAACGATCATCAGCTCGTCGCCACCGACCACCTCGACGTCGGCGCTGCCGCACGGGCAGAGCACCAGGAGCAGGCGATCGTCGGCCTCGAACGTGGCGCCGCACCGCCGGCAACGGGCACGGCCCGGCGGTTCGTCGATCTCCAGGCGAGCGCCTTCGACCGGCGTGCCCGCTGCCACCAGGTCGAAACAGAATCGGACGGAGTCGGGCACGACGCCGGACACCCGCCCGATGACCAGGTGAACCGCCGTGGCCCGCGCTGCCCCGATCCGTTCCACGATCGTGTCCACGACGTTCTGGGTGATCGCCAGCTCGTGCATCCACGGCTCCTCGGGGCCCGGGCAGCCCCACAGAGCACCCCGCTCGCGGCCGGCCCGTCGGTCTCCCTACCCGCCCGGGGTCGGGGACTACCGCCCGGTGTCGGGGACAGTCCTCTCGGGCGGCCTGACAGATCATGGCCGTCGTCATCGCGCTGACAGCCTCCCCTTCTCGATATCCCCTTCTCCATAAAGACGACAAGACTGCGCAAAAGAATATATTCCGCACCAATCTTGCTGGTGGCAGGGGTGGCGGCAAGGAACACCGTCAGCCGGATGGTTCGCCGTGGCCGCCTCGGTCCGATCCGNCCGAAAAAGGGGGACTCATGGCTCTCTCGCACCCGGCACCGCTGACCGAAAATAAGCCGGCAGGACGAGGTTACCGATTTACCAGGGAGCAGCCATGACCGACCAGGGGACATTTAGCGTAGAGCCGCGGCACCCCGGCCATCCGGTGTCCTTCGAGATCGACTACCCGACAGGGGAGCGCGATCGACTCACCGTGTTCTTTCGAATTATCACGGTCATCCCGATCGCGGTCGTCCTCGCGGCGGTCGGCGGTACGGGATACGGCAGAAACAGTGCGATGTTCGGCGGCGGGCTGCTGTTCTTCGCTCCCCTGCTGCTGATTCTTTTCCGGCAGAGGTACCCGCGGTGGTGGTTCGACTGGAATGTCGCTCTACTGAGTTTCACGAACCGGGTCGTGGCCTATCTCACCCTGCTGCGGGACGAATATCCCTCGACGGAGGACGAACAGGCCGTCCACTTGACGATTCCCTATCCGGACGCCGCGCGTCTGAACCGCTGGCTGCCCCTGGTCAAGTGGCTGCTGGCGGTCCCGCACTACATCGCGCTGTTCTTCCTGTATATCGCGACGGTGGCGGCGATGATCGTCGGCTGGTTCGCCGTGCTCCTCACCGGACGCCTCCCGCGGGGACTGTTCGACTTCGTCGTCGGCGTGCTGCGCTGGACGAACCGGGTGGTCTGCTACGCGGTCATTCTGACCACGGACGACTACCCACCGTTCCGACTGCGGCCCTGAAAGGCCGTGGGTGACGGCACGGTTCCGAGGGTGGACAACCGACAGTGGGGTTCGGGTCGGCGGACGCCGTTGTCCGACCGGCCCTCGACGGATCAAGCTACGGCGGATGCCGCAGGCGCGGCCATCCAGGTCAGATCGGCCACGGTGACGACGAGTCGGCGGGCGACGTCGTCGGGCGACCGCCCCGCCTCCAACGCCTCCCGAATGGCCACCCCACGTGCTGTGCGCAGATCCAGTCTGCGCGGATGGTCAGCCCACATCAGATCATCTGCCAACGCGGCTCGCTCGAGCGGATCGGACACCTGCAGTACCTGTTCGTAGGACATCACGGGCCAATGGTTACGGCTAGTCGGATCTTTGGCAACATGTGCATGGCGACTTTCTGAGCATCGTGCGCNCCCGNTGCTCCCGCCATGGCCGTCCGGTGTCCGCTCGGGCAGACGTACCGACCACGGCGAGGCGACCGACGGTCAGGGCCAGGGGGTGAAGGCGAGGCAGACATCGTGGCCGCCGAAGCCGAACGACGTCGACAGCGCCGCGCCGGTCCGGATCGGCCTGTTGTCCATCGTCACCACGTCCAGCGTGATCTCGTCGTCGATCGCCTCGAGGTTGCGGGTCGCCGGGACCGTCCGCTCCCGCAACGTCAGCACGCAGAGCAGCGCCTCCACCGCGCCGGCCGCGCCCAGCAGATGTCCGGTCATCGACTTCGTCGACGTCACCGCGACACCGTCGAGCGCCGCGCCCAGCGCGCCGCGCAGCGCACGGCTCTCGGCGAGATCGCCAGCCGGTGTCCCCGAGGCATGCGCGTTCACGTGCACCACGTCCGCCGGGTCAAGACCGGCGGCGTGCAACGCCCGGCGCACGGCCCGCGCCGCCCCGGCTCCCGTCGGGTCGGGGGCTGCGACGTGATAGGCGTCGGCGCTGACCCCAGCGCCGGCCACGGTCGTGTAGACCCGGGCGCCGCGGGCGCGGGCGTGCTCGGCGGCCTCCAGGACGAACATCCCGGCACCCTCGCCGAGCACGAATCCGTCCCGGACTTTGTCGAACGGCCGGGACGCCGACTCCGGCGGGTCCTCACGGCGGGACAGCGCCTGCATCTGCGCGAATCCCACGAGCGGGAGCGGATGGACGGCGGCCTCCGTGCCACCGGCGACGGCGACATCCGCTCGACCGGCCTGGATCAGGTCGACGGCGGTGGCAATGGCCTCCGCACCGGACGCGCAGGCGCTCACCGGAGCGTGCACCCCGGCGCGGGCACCGAGCGCGAGACCCACCGCCGCGGCCGGTCCGTTCGGCATGAGCATCGGCACCAGGTGCGGGGACACCTGGCGCGCCCCGCGCTCCCGGAACACGTCGTACTGGTCGAGCAGGGTGGTGAGGCCGCCGACCCCGGAACCGACGACGACGGCGAAACGTTCCGGCTCCGGCGTGGGGGTGCCCGCGTCGGCCCAGGCTTCCCGGGCTGCGACGAGGGCAAGCCGCTGCCCCCGGTCGAGCGTGCGTGCCTCCACCCGGCCAAGCTGCGGCTCGACGGCCACCGGCGCGGCGATGCGGACCGGCAGCGACTGCGCCCACGGCTCATCGAGCCGGCGGATCCCGGATCGGCCGGCCAGCACGCCGCTCCACGTCGACGCGACGTCGCCGCCGAGCGGTGTCGTGGCCCCGAGACCGGTGACCACCACCTGCCGCGCCGCCTGCCGGCCCACCGCCTGCCTGGCTGTCGTCCGCCCGTTCGCCGTCGGGTCGGTCGTCTCGATGCTCACGCGACGCCTCCGGGAGTGAGGCTCAGCGGCAGCGACGTCAGGCCCCGCTGGATGAGGCGGCTCAGCAGGTCGTCAACGACCTGCTCGGCCCACGGCCGCATCCCCTCGATCGTGCGCGGGGTGAACGCCTTGCTCACCAGGCCGCGCAGCCGGGTGTGGCCGGGCGGTTCCATCTCCGGGTCGGACCGTGCGGGCCAATCCGGTGCTCCCAGGGACGGTGCGGCGGAATCCACGTGNGGCTCCGTTTCGATGCGCCGAGATCCAGGCGGGCGGAGGNCAGTGCCGGACCGGTGCCGGGGCCAGGTGCCGGACCGGTACCGGGCGGTCAGGACGCGTACAGCTCCTCGATCTCCTTGGCGTTCTCCTCCTCGATCACGGCACGGCNAAGCTTCAACGACGGGGTGAGCTGGCCGCCCTGGATGGTGAAGTCGTGGCTCAGGAGGCGGAACTTCCGCACCGACTCGGCCCGCGAGACCTGCGCGTTCGCCGCGTCGACCGCGGCGCTGACCTCGGCGACCAGCCGAGGGTCGGTGTGGGCGGCGGCCTCGTCCAGCTTGTGACCGCCTCGCCGGGCCCAGGCCTGCACGGCGGCCCGATCGAGGGTCACGAGGGCCGTCACGAACGGCCGGTTCTCCCCGATCACTATGGCGTTGCTGACCAGCGGGTGCAGCCGGATGCGGTCCTCCAGCGGTGCCGGCGAGACGTTCTTCCCCCCGGTGGTGATAATGATCTCCTTGATTCGACCGGTGATGTGGAGATACCCGTCGTCGTCGAGCCGACCGAGGTCACCGGTGCGCAACCACGGCTCGTGCGCGCCCGTCCGATCCGGCCAGTAGCCCGGCGAGACCTGCGGCCCAGCCACCAGGACCTCGCCCTCGTCGCTGATCGCGACGGTGGTCGCCGGCAGCGGACGGCCCGTGCTGCCCGGCCGGTCGAGCCCGGGAGCGCTGATGCTGACGGCCGTCGAGGCCTCGGTCAGCCCGTAGGCGCCGAGGACGTGCACCCCGACCCCGGTGAGGAACTCGGCGGTGGAGGGGTCGAGCGTCGCTCCCCCGCACACGACGTGGCGCAGGCGCCCGCCGAACGCCGCGCGCAACCGGCGGTACACCAGCCGGTCGAACAGCGGAGCCTGAAGCCGCGTGACGAGCCCCAGGCCGCCCTGCCCACGCCGGGCCCGACCCAGCACGCAGGCGGTCCGTTCGGCCGCGGCGAACAGGCGCCCCGAGAGTCCGCCCGCCGCCGCCGCCCGCGCGCCCTTGCGCATCTTCTCCAGCGCCGACGGAACGGTGATCAGGAAGGTGGGGCGGAAGGTGCGCAGCGCCGGGACGAGGCCCCCGGGGTCCGGCAGCAGGGCCGTCCGCACTCCGGCCCACAGACACCCGATCATGGTCACACGCCCGAACACGTGCGAGAGCGGAAGGAAAAGAATGGTACTGGCCGAGCCGGTGGCCGGACGCATCACCGGGTCCAGCCGCTCCACCGAGTTGACGGCGGCGGAGAAGACGTTCGCGTGGGTCAGCAGGCAGCCCTTCGGCACGCCGGTCGTCCCGCTGGTGTAGACGATTGTCGCGAGGTCGTCGGCCCGGACCGCGTCCCGGCGGCGGAGCACCTCGGACTCCGCGACGGACTGACCGGCGGTGCCGAGTGCCGACACGGCCTCGTCCAGCGACCAGACGCGCGTCGCGGGAAGACCCGCTGACAGGACCAGGCGCTCGTGGTCGGGTGTCTCGACGAAGCACCACGAGGCCTTGGAGTCACCGATGATGTGGTCGACCTGGTGGGCCGAGGAGGTCGGGTAGACGGGGACGGTGACCGCGCCGATGCTCCAGATCGCGAAGTCGGCAACGGCCCAGCCGTAACCGGTCCGACCCATGATCGCAACCCGGTCGCCAACCCCGACGTCGTGCGCCACCAGGCCCCTGGCGACGGCCGCGACGTCGAAGCAGAACCGGCCCGCGGTCACATCGCGCCAGCCTCCGTCCACCTGATGGGCCAGAACCGGCCGGTCGGCGACCATGGCGACCTCAGTAAGGACGGCGGCGGCCAGCCCTCGGTCGGCGGGCAGCTCAGTACCTCCGGGCACCCGCAGAATGTTCACAGTTGATCCCCTGATCCCCGTTCCCGGACGCGCACAGGTCAGCCCGGATGGTCGACGAAAAATCCCCTATTAAATGCGATGGAAAAGACGATGACAAAGACGTTCCGACATCGCACCCATCACTCCAAATGGCACCGCGAGTGGAACGGGACAAGCCCGGCCGCTTCTTCATGCTAACCGTCTTCCCAGCCCATGTGAATGGGTACGGACGTCGCTGTGGAGCTGACCGCGATGGTTTTCTCTGATCGATCCATTGTTCAGGCCTGCCGATCTTCAGGCCTGCCGGTCTTCAGGCCTGCCGGATCAGCGAGCACGCACCGGCGGTCACCGAGGTCAAGGCCGCGGGCGTGCTCCGCGGCCTTGGTGCCGGGCCGGTCGCCGGCTCGTCCGACCTGGACGGATCCAGGGACGGCGGTCCCAGGAACGGCCCGGCGGCGTCGAGGCTGTTGAGGAAGGCCGTGACGACGGGCTGCGGATCCGGACGCCAGACCGCGTACGCGCCGACAGTCGGTACCGGGTCGACGAGCCGCACCGCGACGGGGCCCTTCGTGGGCACATGCGCGCCGCGATCCGCCGACGCGAAGGCCACCACCGGCCTGGTCGTGACGACGATGCCGGTGGCGCCGGAGTCGTCGACCTCCTCTGCCACACTCAGGCGGATGCCACAGCGGTCGGCGGCGGCGAGGATAGCGTCGTGCATCGCCGGGCTCTGTTCCCGGCGGAACAGCACGCATCCCTGGCCCGCCAGCTCCCGGAACGAGACCTGGCGACGGTCCGCCCACGGATGGTTTNGCCCGACGAGCGCCACCAGCGGCACGGTGAAGACCCGATGGGACCGCAACTGGGCCGCGAGAGGCCCGGCGAACACGAGCGCGACGTCGAGTTTTCCCGCGGTGAGGGCGGACAGCTGGGGGCCGCTGCGAGCCTCCCAGAGAGTGGTCGAGACGTTCGGGTAGTCAGCGTTGAGCCGTAGCAGGGTGGGTTGGAGGACCCGTTCCCCGGCGGGGAAGTTGAACCCGATGGAGATCCGACCGGTCCGGCCGGAAGCGGCCTCCCTGGCCGCCCGGACCGCCTGTCGTGCCTGTTCCAGCAGACGTCGTGCCTCCATCTCGAAGGCCCGGCCCGCCGGGGTCAACCGGACCTCCCGGGAGGTCCGGTTGACCAGTTCGACACCGATGTCACGTTCGAGACGCTGGAGCTGCTGACTGAGAGAGGGCTGGGCCAGATGGAGCCTGGCCGCGGCCCGGCCGAAGTGGAGTTCTTCTGCGATCGCCAAGAAAGAGACGAGGTATCGGAAATCGATCTTGCTCTCCATGGTACCTCCCGCGGACACGCTAGCGATCCCGAAAAACTACGGGTGAATACGGCGTGTGGAGATACGGAAGGTACGGTGTAAGATTCGCCCGACGTGGCATCCACCACGCCTCCGACCTGGCACTTGACTTCGAGCAGAATATCAGAAGCGGCTCGATCCGCGACTTTGCGGCACTATCCCCGGAAGCGGACGGGGAGCTCCGCCAGTCCTCGGATGAGCAGGTTGGATTTGTAGGGCGGCGAATCGACGAGAAGCTCGGCGGACCGGACCCGGTGGAGGAACCCCGCCAGGAAGATCTCCATCTCGAGCAACGCCAACGGCGCGCCGAGGCAGTAGTGGTGACCGAGGCTGAACGACAGGTGCCGGGACGCGCCGGAGCCTGCCACGTAGCGGCGCACATCGAGACGGTCCGGGTCGTCGAATGCCTCCGGATCACGATTGGCGCAAGCGATCAACGCCACCACACCCTCACCCGGGGAAAAGGTTCGGCCACCCACCGTCATCTCCCGGGTCGCTGCCCGGGTGTTGAGGTGGATCGGGGAGTCATAGCGTAGCAGCTCGTCGACGGCGGGCCGGATGAGATCCGGTTCGTCGCGCAGCAACGCCGTCTGGTCGGGGTTACGCAGCAACGCCAGCGCCCCGTTGCCGACCAGGTTGACCGTCGTCTCGTGGCCGGCAATCAGCAGGGTCACGCAGGTGCCGAGCAGTTCGTCCTCGGTCAGCCGATCACCCTGCTCCTCGACGGCAGCCAGCGCGCTGAGCAGATCGTCGCCACCGCTGCGGCGGCTGCGCGCGACCAGCGCACGGAAGTAGGCGAGAAACTCGGGGATGGCGTCGTTACGCTCCGCCAACGCCTCCGGAGACATCAGGACGTCCGGGTCGAACGCCCTGGCCAACGCCTGCGACCAGATCTGGATGATGCCGTGGTCGGCCGCCGGCACCCCGAGGATCTCACAAATGATCGTGAGTGGCAGCGGGTACGCGATCGTCTCGATGAGGTCGAACTCTCCGGCCCGCAGCGCGGTGTCGAGCAGATCGTCGACGAGGGCGGTGATACGCGGCCGCAGATCGGCGACCCGACCCGGGGTGAACGCCTTACTCACCAGGCCGCGCAGCCGGGTGTGGTCCGGCGGCTCCATCCACAGGAACGTCGCCGGGAACTCCTCGGCGGGCAAGGTGGGATGCAGCTGGTGGGCCTCCTGATCGTGCCCCCAGCTCTGGTTGGACAGTACCGCTACACAGTCGTCGTGCCGGGTGGCGACCCGCAGTCCGAACGGCGTCTCGTGCAGCCGGCCGGCTGCCCGCAGGCGCGCATAGAGCGGATAGGGATTCGGCCTGTTCGCGGGATCGAACAACGCGGCCAGCAGATCAGGCGCCTGGTCCGGGAGCGGTTTCCCGTGGTCGGCCGCGACGCCGGTACCGGCGTCCGCCCCGGCGAATACGGAATCGGTTGTGACTGCCATGACGTGCTCCTCATCGTCGGTCCGACGAATGCCGGCGCGGGTGGTGCCACGGAGCTCGGTTCACGGTGGGTCTCCACCTGGAAGCGCCCCGGGACCTGTGCGTTCAGGCCACCTGCCCGGAGCCTGATCGCGGCGGTGAGAAATGAGGGAATGGAGGCGATGGATGGGATGAGTAAGGACGGTGGCGGCGGGNGGGGACCCTCAGTTCCGTTCCCGAGTCTTGTCTCCTGACCCTTGTCTCCGGATTCCGGCCGGACACGGGAAACTTGCTTCGGTCGCGGTCGCGGTCGCGGTCGCGCGCCGAGCCGGCGACCCGGCGACCCGGCGAGGTGATCGGTACATTTGATACCACCAGGACGACACCCAGGTGAACTCCCAGGAAACCATCGGATGAATTTTCCGACCGCCGGAACGATTCGGTGATGTATTGTCGGCCCTGATGGATCAATAGATTACCTAAATTTTTGTTGACGAACGACCACCATACCCACGAGCCTTTTCCTGCCGCCCGCGGCATTCATCAGCACATCCGATCATCAGTACACCCGACGGACAGAGATCAGTACACCCGACGGGCGAGTACACCCGACGGGCGGCCCGATCGGCTGCTGTTCGGCCGCCGTCGCCTCGGTGCCGGCCGGGCCCCATCCGTCGCACGGACGCGGAAGACACCCGGACGCGGAAGACAGGAGCGCGGATCATGCCTGCCATCCGGAGCGAGGTCACCTCGCCCACCTCCGCCATCTCGCCCATGTCTCCGACTCTCCATCCGCGGCCGGGCCCCCCACGGTCGGCGACGACCGGCGGGCCGACCCACGCGACCCACGGCAGCCACCCGACCGACCCGACCGGCACGACCGACGCTCGCGGGCACCATGAGCCGCTCGACGCCGAGACGTTGCACGACGCACTGGACGTCGCGGCCGCCCGGCATCCCGACACGCCCGTCACGTTCCCGTCCACCCACGAGGTGATCTCGCTGCGGGACCTCGCGGCCACCTCCCGGATCATCGCGGCCGCGCTGACGACGGACGGGGTCCAGGCCGGCGAGCGGGTTGGGGTGCTGGCCGCGAACTCGGCCGAGTTTCTGCTCGCGCTCTTCGCGATCAGTCGGGCGGGCGCGGCGGCCTGTCCGCTGCCACTGCCGACCACCGCGCACGACCTCAACGGCTATGCCGACCGGGTCTCGCGCACTACGGCGGCCGCGGGCATCCACCGGGTGGTCACCGGCGGCCGAGTGTCGGCCATCCTGCGCCGCACGGCCGACCGGCTCGGCGGACTCCGGTTCCNCCCCGCGGCTGACCTGGTCCGCGACGTCGGTCCCGCCACGCCCACACGCCAGCCACATCCGGGTCCCGAATGCCCGGTGGGTGCGGTGGGTGCGGTGGGTGCGGACGACGTCGCGATCGTGCAGTTCACCTCCGGCAGCACCGCGGCCCCGAAGGGCGTGGTGCTCAGCCACCGCGCCGTGCTGTGCGGCATCCGCGCGATCATCGACGGCATCCGGCTCGGTGAAGGCGATCACGGCGGAATCTGGTTGCCGCTGTTCCACGACATGGGGCTGTTCGCGACCCTCAGCGCGATCATGACCGGCATCCCGATGACCGTCTGGTCCCCGGCGGACTTCGTCCGTGACCCCGCCGGCTGGCTGCGCTCGTTCCTCGCCAGCGGCGCCACGATCTCGCCGGCGCCGAACTTCGCCTACGACGACCTCGTCCGGGCGATCGACCCAGACGAGGTACCCGGGCTGGACATGCGCCGGTGGCGCGTCGCGCTGAACGGAGCCGAGCCGGTCTCCGCGGTCGGCGTCGAGCGCTTCCTCGACCACTTCGCGCCGGCCGGGTTCGCCCCCACGGCGATGTTCCCCGTGTANGGGATGGCCGAGGCCNCCCTGGCCGTGGCCTTCCCGCCGCTGGGCCGCGCCCCCGTGGTCACCTGGGTCGACCGGGACCGACTCGCCGCCGAGGGAATCGTGACGGAGGTCCCGCGCGAGCATCCGCGCGCCAAGGGGCTGGTCGCCGTCGGCCGGCCGGTCCGCGACATCCGGATTCGCATCGCCGACCTGCACGGTGACGTCCTGGCCGATCCGCTCGGCGACGGTCTGGCACCGAGCCTGCGGGTGGGCGAGATCCAGATCCGGGGTGGTTCGGTCACCTCGGGCTACCTCACCGCGGGGGGCCTGACGACCGGGGGCTTCACAGCGGACGGCTGGCTGCGCACCGGCGACCTCGGCTTCCAGCGCGGCGACGATCTGTTCGTGACCGGCCGGGACAAGGAAATGATCATTATACGCGGCGTGAACTACTACCCCGAGGACGCCGAAGCGGCGGTGCGTGACCTTCCGGGCGTGCACCGACGTCGCGTCGTCGCCTTCGGCTCCCCCGACCAGCCGGACGCCGCCGGCAGCCCTCCGGACGCCACCGGAGCGAAGGCTGCCGGCGGCGTCACGGTGGTCGGCGAGACCGCGCTGACCGAGCCCGCGGACCGAGCCCGACTCGCGACCGACCTGCGGATGGCGGCGACTGCGGCGCTGGGGCTGTCCACGGTGACGGTGCGTCTGGTCGAGCCCGGCGCGCTGCCCCGCACCTCCAGCGGCAAATTCCAACGGCTGGCGGTACGCGACCTGGTCGGGCGCGGCGTGCTCTGACCCGCAAGCCCAGCGTCCAATTCCGCACACCCACCGCGTTCCGCGCCCATCGACCAGGGAGCCCGATGCACAGCCACCTGATGACGCCGAGCCCTGACGGCCCGCGGGAAGCCGACGATCCGGAGGACTACCTGAGCGTGCCGTGGTCCGTGCTCGCGGACTATCGGTGTTTCGGCTGCTCGCCGCACAATCCGCACGGGCTGCAACTACGCTTCTCCGCCCACGCCGACGGCATCTCGACCCGTTTCCGGCTCGAACGCCGGCACGAGTCCTATCCCGGCGTCGTGCACGGTGGCCTCATCGGAGTGATCGTCGATGAGACGATGGGCAATCTGATCGTGCTGCAGGTCGGGCTCACCGCGTTCACCACCGCGCTGCGGGTACGCTACCTCGCCCCGCTGAGCGTCGGCGCCGAATACCGCTGCGTCGCCCGGCTGCGCGGCGTCCCGGATGCTACCCCCGGCCGCGGGGACGCGGCACCGGTCGGCGGCACGGCCGGCGGCGTAAGCGGCGGCAGAGCAAACGGGCTGGTGCACGCCGAGGCCGAGCTCCTCGACGAGGCCGGGACGCTGCTCGCGACCGCAAGCGCGACCTACCGCCCGACCCCGATGGACACCGCCCGGGACCGGATGATGCTGAATCCGACCGAGGCCGACCGCGTCGCGCAGGCGCTGGCGGCGACGCTCACCAGACCACCGGCCACCGGGTCCACCGCCGCCGGCCTCCCCACCTCAGAGGAGCACTGAATGTCCGTGTCGTATACGGAGATCGTCACCACCGTCACCGCCATCGTCGCTCGTGAGCTCGGCATCCCGATCGAGGACCTGGCTGCGGACGCCGATCTGCGCTCCGTGGAGGGTGCGGACTCGGTGAAGGTGCTCCGGATGATCGCCCGGGTGGAACGCGAGTACGACGTCGAACTCGAGGACGATGACGTCTTCTCGGCGGTCACCGTCGCCGAGGTCGCCGACGTCGTCCAGGCTGCGCTGCAGGTGCAGGCCGCATGAGCTCGCCCGTCACCACCGCGCCGGAGGCGGCGGCGGGCCTCGCCACCGAACCCACGACGAGCACCGAACCCACGACGAGCGACACCAATCAGCACTACGACCTGCCGCCCGAGGTCTTCGGCCTGTTCCTCGATCCCCTGCGCAAGTACAGCTCGGGTCTCTACCGCACGGAGCACGACACCCTCGAGCAGGCGCAGATCGCCAAGCTCCACTTCGTCGCCGATCGGCTCGGCCTGCGCCGCGGTGGTCGCGTCCTCGACATCGGATGCGGTTGGGGCTCGCTGACGCTGTTCATGGCGGTCGAGTACGAAGCCGAGGTCGTCGGGGTCTCCCCCGCAGGGCGACAGCACGCCTACATCGCGCAGCGAGCCGCCGAGCTCGGCGTGAGCGACCGCCTCACCACGATCCAGGGCCACTTCGAGACGGTCGAGCTGCCCTCGGGGAGTTTNGACGCGGTGACGATGCTCGGCTCGATCGTGCACATGCCCGACCTCGATGTCGTGTTCCGGCGGGCCCGGGCGCTGCTGCGCCGCGACGGACGGCTGTACGTGTCGGAAAGCTGCTTTCGCAACGCGGCCACCCGGGCGGCGTTCGACCATCGGGAAGGGACCGAGTTCGTCCGCGCATCGATCTTCGGCTGGGGGGACATGCGGCCGCTGTCCGACCTCGTCGCCGGCGCCGAGGACGCCGGTTTCTCCCTGGCGAGCCTCGACGATCTCACCGACGACTACCGGCGCACCATCGACGACTGGCTGGTGAACGTCGACGCGGCCGCGGAGCGGATCGACGCGATCCGCCCGGGAACGGCCGCGACGCTGCGCCGCTATCTGGAGGTCGCGAACGCCGGCTGGGGCTACACCACCAAGCACTACGCGCTGGTGTGCCGCAAGGCACGCTGACCGCCGCCGAGCGAGGAACGGGATCCACATCATGACGGCATCCGACATTCTCCGGCCGGCGTTCGGCCAGGCCCGCGGCGTCGAACCACCGCGAGCCCCCGCACGCCCGGCCCTGGCGCCGCTGCTTCCTCCCGCCGAGGTCGAGGCGGCCGTCATCGCCTTCCACCAGGCGGGTTCCNCCNCCCGCCGCTTCGACGTCGAATCGACATTCGCCTGGGAGAACGCCGACGCCGGTCGGCTCACCGAGGGACAGCGCTCCGCGGTCCGGTTCATCACGTTGATCGAGGACCACCTGCCCGGCTACTTCGGCGTGTACGAGCGGGCCTTCCCGCTGAACCCCGACGTCGACGTCGAGACCTTCGTGCACAACCGGGAGCTTTACCACTTCACCGTGCGTTGGGCGCAGGAGGAGGACAGCCACGCCCGGGCACTGTTCCGCTACCAGGTCGCCGCCGGCATCGCCGATCCCGACGAGCTGCGGCGGGAACTGGCGACCGAGGGGCGCAAGCACTTCGAACTGCCGCACGACCACGCGGTCTCGCTGTTCGCCTACGCCCTGGTCCAGGAGAAGGCGACCCAGCTGTACTACCAGCAGCTGCGGGCGGTCGTCGGCGATCCGGTGTTGGCCGATCTGCTGAACCGGCTCGCCAAGGACGAGGCCCGGCACTTCACCTTCATGGCCGACATCGTGGAACGGTACCTGCGCCGCCACGGCGACGCCGTCATCGAGCCGATCCGGGAGGTTATCGCGCACTTCCGGATGCCACTGGCCGACACGATCCGGGGTTACTGGCGCTGGGCCCTGCGGATCGCCGAGACTGCCCGCTACGATCACACCGACGCCTACCCGCACCTCATCCGAGTGGTCAACCGGGCGGTCGACGTCCGCACCGACAAGGTCGACGAACTGGTTCGCTTCGTCGACGCCTGCCGGTCGACGACCCTGGACACCCCGTAGGTCCCTGCCAGGACCAGCGCAGCAGCAGTGGCCGTCCCACGAACCGGCGGCCGGTGAATTTGCGGGAGCTGAGCGCGGTCCGCGATCCCTGGACCGTGCTCAGCTCCCCACGACTCGGCCGCCACACGATCACGCGCACGATCACGCGGACGCGTCCCGGCTGGGACGCGTCCGCGTGGATGGCCGCACGGGAAACTACCGGATCCGTTCGTGACAGGCCCGGTACCGGCAAACCCGGCACCGTCAGGCCCGGTACTGACGAACTCGATCGCCGAAGCGGTCAGGGCATCGCCTCCACCAACGCCTGCCGGATGTCGGAGTTCCGGTTGAACTCCCGGCCGAGAACGCTGCCGAGCGCCTTGCGGATCTTCACTTGGAGCTGTTCCAGCGTATCCGGCTCGGAAACCCGCAAGAACACCTCGAACGCGGTGTCAATGGTCTCGTGGCCCTGAAGATCCTCGAGCAGGCGGTGCTTGAACTCCCCCACCGGATGCTTGATCCGGTTGTTCGACATGTAGAAGTGGAACGTCTCCAACACGGACACGAGCTCGTGCGGATTCCGCTCCAGCCGGCGCTTCGCGAAGTACATGAACTCCCGGGCATGACCGGCCTCGTCCCGGCTGGCGCGCAGCATGAGGTCCGCCAGCACCGGCTCGCGCACCCACTCCGACATCGTCCGGTAGACCGTGTTCACCGTCATCTCCGAGATGACGTTGGTGATCAAAGTGGCGCTCGGCGTGGTGCCCGGCACGTAGGGCTCGCGCAACGCCTCGATCCGGCGCTGGTCGATCTGGGCGTCCACCGCCTGCAGCCACGCCCGGAAGGCGTAGTGGTGCTGGAGCTCCTGGTAGCCCCAGATGTTCACGAAGGCAGAGCAGTCGTAATCGTCGGTGAACTCGTTGAGAAAGCCGTGCACCGCCGCGATGGAGGTGGCCTCACCCATGACCGCACCCTTGACCAGCGCAATATACTCGGGCTGGACAAGATCCCTGCGGATCTCGTCCAGCGGCAGGTCGACCAGCTTCCACTGCAGCCGCTCATAGTGCTGGAATACGTCAAAGCTGTGCGCGTTCTCGATGGTGTCGGAGGNCGCCATGCTGGAATCTCCCCTGGCCCGGTCCCGTCGACCTGTGCGGACTCGTTTCTATTTCACCACAGTTGGTTCGACAATATCAACGGCCAGTCATTACGTCATCCCATCGATCGATGGGAACAGGCTATGGCGCCCACGACGAAGTCCTTGGATTTTTATGATGTTCTCGCCCAGGATTCCGGGAAGATTAACCCACGAGTCGATCCGGCGGGCCGCCAATACCTCATGGCTGCTCTGGCTCCATGAACCTGCTCCAGGCACCTGCTCCATGCACCGCGCGAGAGACCGGGCAAGAGGGAGTTCATGTGACACCTGCTGCGCACGCTGCTGACGCGGGTCGAGAAGCTGGAGCTGCCTGGAGCCGCTCAGCGACAGCCGCCAGGACAAGCCGAACGTCAACTTCCGCGGCCCTGACGGACTCCCGGCCGCCCCGCGGCAGCCGGGGGCACGCCGTCGTCCTCGGCGCCGGGATGGCCGGGCTCCTCGCGGCCCGGGTGACGGCCGAGTTCTTCGACCGGGTGACGATCATCGAACGAGACGACCTCACCACCGAGGGTACTCGCCGCGGCGTCGCGCAGGGATCCCATCTGCACGCCCTCACCGAACGAGGCCGGTTGTGCCTGGAGGAGCTGTTCCCCGGGTTCACCGACACCGTGACCGGCCACGGCGCGCCTCGCGCCCACATGCTCGTCGAGACCCGGTGGTACGTCCGCGGGCGGCGATTGTACCCCACCGACACCGGGCTCACCTCCCTGCTGGCGAGCCGGCCGCTGCTGGAGAGCGTGCTGCGGGAGGCCGTACTCGCCCGTTCCCAGGTCCGCCTGCTGCAGCGGGTGCGCGCCGTTGGGCTGGTGGGCCGGCCCGGCCCGGGCGGTCCGGACGAACCCGGCCGGATCGTCGGGGTCCGGGTCGAACGCCTCGACAGTGGCCCGCGGCCGGACGACGCCCGAGTCAACGGCACCCAAGCCAACGGCANCCGGCCCGACAGCAGCACCTGGCCCGGCGGGGTACGCCCTGCGGATGCGCACCTCGACGGCGGCGAGGTCATCGAGGCGGAGCTGGTCGTCGACGCGACCGGCCGCGGCTCCCGGGCAGCGGACTGGCTCGCCGCGCACGGGCTGCCCGTGCCCGTGCGCGAGCAGGTCGACGTCGACCTCGGCTACGCATCCCGCGTCTACCGGCGACGCGCGAGCGACCTCGACGGCCAACGTGCGGTTATCATCTCGACGATCCCCGGGCTGCGCGGCGGTGGCGCCGTCGCGCAGGAGGACGATCGGTGGATCGTCACCCTGGCCGGCATGCTCGGCGAGCATCCGCCCACCGACCCGGACGGGTTCGCCCGCTTCGCGGCAACCCTGCCCGCTCCCGACATCGCCCGGCTCATCGCCGACGCCGAGCCGCTCGGGGATCCGACCCCCTACCGCTTTCGCGGATCGGTGCGACGCCCGTACGCACGCCTGCGCGAGCCCAGCGCCGGCTTCGTCGCCNTCGGGGACGCGGTGTGCAGCCTCAACCCGCTGTACGCCCAGGGGATGACGGTCGCGGCCCAGCAGGCGCTGGCGCTGCGGGACGCCCTGCGGGACACGCCGGACGCGCTCGGCCCACCCGCCGCCCGCACCGACGCCGATCTGCCCCGGCGGTTCTTCACCGCCGCGGCCGTTCCCGCCGACTTGGCCTGGGCTCTGGCCACCGGAAATGATCTAGGATACCCACAGGTGCAGGGGCGGCGCACCCCGCGGATCAGGCTGGTCAACGCCTATCTGCCCCACGTGCACGCCGCCGCGCATACCGACCCGGTGGTGGCCCGGGTGTTCATGCGAATCATCAATCTGGTCGAACCGCCGTCGGCCCTGCTGCGACCGGACGTCCTCACTCGGGTGCTACGCGCCCGCCGCTCCTGATCCTCCACGCCGGCGGCCGGCTCCGGGTGCCGTGGGATGCGCACGTGCCCGGGACCGCGCCGGGCCGGGAATCCCCGCCTCAGCCACCGAGCTGGGCGGGTTCACGGCTGGACACCACTCGCGCTCATGGCCGCGACGACACGTTCACGGTGTTTCGCCGCGTAGGCTTCTCGATTGTTCAGTCGGGGGAACTGTTCCCCCGGAACCGGCACACCGAGGAAGTCGCACAGGGGCCCCCACCCCTGGGCGACGTCGAATACCAACAGACGGTCGGCTGAGATCTCGCGTTGCACCGCGGCATTGTGCTCCGCGAAGACCTGTAGGGCGTGGTCCTTGTCTGCGAAACGCCCCTTGAAGACACCGTCCCACACCACCAGATTCATCATGGTGATCACGCGCATGGCTTCCGCGCTCATTCGCGCCGGTCGGTTCGATATCGCCTGGAACAGTGTGCTCCGCGCACTGTCATACCACTTTTCCGGGTCGCGAACCGTAAGAATCACTCGAGCCGACGGGTAGTGGTCCGCAAGCTCCCGCCAGAACCGGGCTCCCGGCCAATCGACTGTCGATCTGTACTGGCCGTACAGCGAGTCCCAGTCCACAGGAGCGCCTTCAGCGGCACTCGTCCATGCGGCAATGGTCTCTCGGTGCGCGAGGACCTCGTCCATGTGATGACAAGGGCCGTAACCGAGCTGTTCGAGGGCCAACTTGAGCGAAAGCGTTCCGGTGCGCCCGAAGCCCGCACCAATGATGTTGATCATTTCCCTCCTCCGTAGACAACGGATGCAACATTAACGACCATTCCGTTGCGAGTCCAGAGGGAATTTTAATAATCTACCATTCTGGTAGGGATTGTGTAGTTGTAAGTATCCTAACTGCCCACACCCGGTTGTCCGGTGTAGTTTTATGGAGGATTCAGGATTCAGGATTCACCACGGCGCCGCGGCCAGGCGGGCACGGCCTCCGCCGGGGATAGCGGACACGCGGGCAGCGGCCCCGCCGCCGGGTCAGCTGCCGCCGCCACTGCCGCCGGTGACCTCGATGTGCCTGGGCTGACTCTTCCTGGACTTGGCGAGCCGGATCGTCAGCACCCCGTCGTCCAGCGACGCACTGACCGACTCCGGGTCCACCTCGCCCGGCAGCACGATGCGATGTTCAAACCTGCCCACCCGGCGGGTCTGACGGCGTAGCACGCCCTTCCGTTCCCGCTCCTTGATCTCACCGGTGACCCGAAGCTCGTTATCCTGCAGGTCGATCGAGACATCGCGGCCGCGCACCCCGGGGAGCTCGAGTTCGACGATGTAGGCATCGTCGGTCTCCTCGATGTCGACCGGGATGACGGCGGCGGCCAGCAGTCCCACCGGTCGGCCTTCCGCGCCACCGACGACCTCATCGAGCAGGCTTCCCATCCGGGTCCAGGCGTCCTCGATCTCCCGGAACGGATCCCACCTGATCACCGGGGCCGGACGTTGGCTGCTTCGCACCGGAAATGCCATGATGTTCCTCCACTCGTCAATATCATTTCGACATCATTCGATTCGACCACACAATCAGCTGTTATCGGTCAAACACTTCCATCGCCGTCTCCCTGGTCGTCGGCGGGTAAATCGGCCGCGGCGGGAAACACTGACCACTGCTTCGGGGTTGTTCCGCAACCGCCGGAACGGTGAACAACCGGCGCGACCTCTCCGGGACGGCCACCGCCTGGGCACACAGCACCCGGGCAGGTGTGGAGGCCGCGAAGCACGGCGGTCCCGCCATCCCCTCGAATCAGTTTTCCTCATCAAGACGAGCCGGCGGGACCCTGGCCCTGTCCGCTGACGGACAATGAGCCCAAAGTCCTTCTGCCCAGCTCCGCCCGCACGAAACCACAGCCGGGCGACGGTGCGGGCATCGCGGCATCCCGCCCTGCCCCGGCTGGTCGCGCGGCTGAACGCACTCCCAGGGGCTCCTCGAGCACCTCGGCGACCAGCCCGCGATCGTGACCACGCTGCAGGAATGGCATGACATCCTCGCGGCTGTCAGCCGGCAATCCGCCGAGACGGATCCGCTGCCAGTGGCACAGTGGCGTGCGCTCGCGGCCGGCCTGCCGCGTTCCCCGGAGCCCGCCGAGGGCGCGCGTCAGACCGCCGCGGCCGGCACCGGGGCGAGGGCGAGACCCGTCCCCGGCAGGGCGGCCCGCACCTCGGCGGCGAGCAGGTTCCAGTCCGTCACGCGGGCCGAGGTCAAGCGGTAGGCCAGGCCGACGCGCCGGTGCGGCGCGGGCCGGCGGAACGTGGCGACGGCCAGGCCCCGCCCCTCGCCGACCTCGACTCCGACAGCGGCGGCGGGGACGAGGGTCAGCCCCAGGCCACCGGCGACCATCTGGACGATCGTCGACAGGCTCGCCGCACGCAGGGTGGAACGCTCCCGTGCCCCTGCCTCCCGGCAGACCTCGAGTGCCTGGGCCCGGAAGCAGTGCCCGTCCTCCAGCAGGAGCAGGTCCTGCCCGCCGATGGCTGCGACCGGCACGGCAACGCCACCCGCCAGCGGGTGCTCCGCGGGGGTGACGAGGACAAAGTCCTCGTCGTACAGCGGGATCTCGGCTGTCCCCGGCTCATCGGTGGGCAGAGCGAGCAACGCGAGATCGAGCGCACCGCCGCGCAGCTCCGCCAGCAGGGTGGCCGTCTGAGACTCCCGCAGCCGCAGCCGCGCCTGCGGCCACCGTTCCCGCAGCGTCGGCAGCAGCTGTGGGAGCAGGTAGGGGGCCACCGTGGGGATGACCCCAAGACGGATGTCACCGACCAGGGGTTCCCGGGCCCGGATGGCCAGTTCACCGATGTCGTCGACGGCACCCAGTACCCCCCGGGCCCGCCGGACGATCTCCTCCCCGAGCCCGGTGAGCAGGACGCTGCGGGTGGTGCGTTCCACGAGCTGGACGCCCAGGGTGCGCTCAAGCGCCGCCACCGCGCTGGACAGCGTCGGCTGGCTGACGTGCAGGGCCGCCGCGGCGCGGCCGAAGTGCCGGTGATCGGCCACTCCGACGAGGGCGCGCAGCTGGGCCAGGGTCGGGTGCGGACTAGCCATAGATTGAGGCTATCAAAGTTGCGGAATTTTTCGATTTCTCTTCCGAGTCGCCGACCGTGACAGTGTGACAGTTATGACAGTGGAGTCATCCCTGCGCGGCTTCTCGATCGACGAGGCCGTCAACGAGGCCATCAACGACGGCCGCGGCCATCTACTGGGGCCGGCGCCCCGGCTGTTCCACCGCACGCGTTCCTGATCGCTCCTGATCCGTCTATGCCCGGAGGGTCCCATGTCCGAGAACCATGACGCAGTCGTGTACAACACGAACGCGNAGAACGGCGGTGGCTGCCCNGTCGCGCACAGGCGCGCCCCNCACCCCACCCAGGGCGGCGGAAACCGCGGCTGGTGGCCGAACCGGCTCAACCTGAAGATCCTCGCCAAGANCCCCGCCGTGGCCAACCCCCTCGGCGGGGAGTTCACCTATGCCGAGGCCTTCCGGACCCTCGACCTCGCCGCCGTGAAGCAGGACATCGCGGCGGTGCTGACTACCTCGCAGGCCTGGTGGCCGGCCGACTACGGTCACTACGGCCCGTTCATCATCCGGATGGCGTGGCACAGCGCGGGCACCTACCGCATCAGCGACGGTCGCGGTGGTGCNGGTGCCGGCCAGCTGCGTTTCGCTCCCCTCAACAGCTGGCCGGACAACGCGAACCTCGACAAGGCTCGCCGCCTGCTGTGGCCGGTCAAGAAGAAGTACGGTCAGAAGATCTCATGGGCCGATCTGATGATCCTCGCCGGCNACGTCGCCCTGGAGTCGATGGGCTTCGAGACCTTCGGCTTCGCCGGCGGTCGGGTGGACGTCTGGGAGCCTGACGAGGACGTCTACTGGGGCCCCGAGACCACCTGGCTCGACGACGAGCGCTACACCGGCGACCGGGAGCTCGAGAATCCCCTCGCCGCCGTCCAGATGGGTCTCATCTACGTCAACCCGGAGGGCCCGAACGGCAACCCGGACCCGATCGCCGCGGCGCGCGACATCCGCGAGACGTTCCGCCGGATGGCGATGAACGACGAGGAGACGGTCGCCCTGATCGCCGGCGGCCACACCTTCGGCAAGACCCACGGCGCGGCCAACCCGGACGAGCACGTCGGCCCGGAGCCCGAGGGCGCCCCCATCGAGGAGCAGGGCTTCGGCTGGACGAGCACCTTCGGCACCGGCAGGGGTGGGGACACGATCACCAGCGGGCTTGAGGGTGCGTGGACGAACNCCCCGGTGAGCTGGGACAACAGCTTCTTCGAGATCCTGTTCAGCTACGAGTGGGAGCTGACGAAGAGCCCCGCCGGTGCGAACCAGTGGAAGCCGAAGGACGGTGCCGGTGCCGGCACCGTCCCCGACGCCCACGACGCAGCGAAAAGCCACGCCCCCACGATGCTGACGACGGACCTCGCCCTCCGGTTCGACCCGATCTACNAGCCCATCTCGCGGCGCTTCCTGGAGAATCCGAGCGCGTTCGCGGACGCGTTCGCCCGGGCGTGGTTCAAGCTGACGCATCGTGACCTGGGGCCGGTCGCGCGCTACCTCGGCCCGGAGGTCCCGACCGAGACGCTGCTGTGGCAGGACCCGCTCCCGGCGGTGGCCCACGAGCTCATCGACGCCGCGGACGTCGCCACTCTCAAGGGTCAGATCCTTGCCTCGGGCCTGTCGGTCTCCCAGCTGGTCTCCACCGCGTGGGCGTCGGCCTCGACGTTCCGCGGTGGTGACAAGCGCGGCGGCGCCAACGGTGCGCGCATCCGCCTCGAACCACAGCGCGGTTGGGAGGTCAACGAACCCGACCAGCTGGCGGCGGTCCTGCGCACGCTGACGAGAATCCAGGAGGTCTTCAACGCCGCCCAGACNGGCGGCAAGCAGGTCTCACTCGCCGACCTGATCGTGCTCGCCGGTGGTGTTGCCGTCGAGCAGGCCGCCGCGAACGCCGGCTTCGACGTCGAGGTCCCCTTCGCACCGGGACGTACCGACGCGTCGCAGGAGCAGACCGACGTGGAGTCGTTCGCGGTGCTCGAGCCGACGGCGGACGGGTTCCGCAACTACCTGGGGAAGGGCCACCGCCTGCCGGCTGAGTACCTTCTGCTCGACCGGGCGAACCAGCTGACCCTGAGCGCCCCCGAGCTGACGGTCCTCGTCGGTGGTCTGCGGGTCCTGGGCGCCAACTACCAGCAGTCGCCGCTCGGCGTCTTCACCGCGACCCCCGGGTCGCTGACGAACGACTTCTTCGTCAACCTGCTCGAGCTGGGCACGACGTGGAAGACGACGTCCGAGGACGCGAACACCTTCGAGGGCCGCGATGCCGCCACGGGCAAGGTCAGGTGGACCGGCAGCCGCGCCGACCTCGTCTTCGGTTCAAACTCCGAACTGCGCGCGCTCGCGGAGGTCTACGCGAGCGACGACGCGCGGGAGAAGTTCGTGCACGACTTTGTCGCGGCGTGGGTCAAGGTGATGAACCTCGACCGGTTCGACCTCGTCTGATCCTGGTTCACCTCGCCCGATCCTGACGTCCAGGTCGGCCCGTGCCGGGCCACCTGGACGTCCTCGGTCCCGTCGCCATGGGCCTGAGGACGTGACGGTCGTGACGGTCGTGACGGTCGTGACGAGCTCGTCCGCCGAACAGGTGCCGGCGGCCGATCGGCGTGACAGGCGTCACCAGCACCCCCATACCTTCAGATAATCGACTGATCCTGCTAGACAGAACCAGTACCCGGGGAAACCTCGACGTCGCAGTACGATCCCGCGGGGACGACCATGATCCTTTGTGATCCCGTGCCGCCCCTGCCGGAACGGCTCCCTCCCGCCGCCCAGGCCGTCCAGCCGCTGTCCCGGCCACGCTCCCCGTTCCCGTACTAAGCCGGGGGTCAACGGCTCTCGCCTTCGAAGATCTCCCTCACCGCCGCCGCGCGCGGGACGAGCGGTAGCGTGCGCGCCGCCAGCCTTCCTCTGGACACGCCTGGCGACTGGCCCGCGCGCCCACCCGAGGCACGGGAGAAACCCTCGGCATCCGGTCTCCTCGATCCCCTGCTGCTCTCTGTCCCCAGCCCTGGGCCGGCGACCGCCACGGTTCGGCGCACCGGCTGCCGTTGCACCGTTCGTCTCCCTCCCCCTCGACACGGAGGTCGAGGCGGCGGTCACCGTGCGACGCGTAGGTCGACAACTCACTGTAGTCGACTCCGAGCTCGGATCGGCGGGATCCCGGGCGAGCGTGCTTGTGCGTTTTCTCGTCTCGCGCCTCACCGTCCATTGACCCCTTCAAGGACGCGCTGGTCAACGCCTGTTCGAGGGACCAGACGGAGCGGGGACCGCGGCAGTCCGGTCGAGCGCGCCCGCACCCGGGCCGAGTCGGTCAGGNCGACATTTTTATTAACTCTGCGTAACAGAATGCGGAATACAACGTGGTCCTTCACCGCCCCGGACCGGAGGACCACCCCCATCGCTGCCACAATGCGACTTCGTAAGCACGGTTCGTAGTCAGACGGCACCAAAGACCACTAGCCACACATCCGACATCGCAGTCCGGAGTCTGGGGAATACCAGATTCCGGACAGCACGATCATCAGGGGGATCAAGAGATCATGACGTTAACGCATCCGACCGAGACGCCGACGAGCCTGATGACCGGGCATCCGGTTCGGCTGGCCCGCCCGGGGGAGACGGACGACCGCGAGTCGCGCCCCGCCCGGGACACCACCACGACAATCACCCGAACCGGCACCCCCGGCATCGGCGGCATCACCGCCACCGGCCCCGGCCACCCCCTACCCNCCCCCCTGCTAGCCACCAACCGCGTCGGCCAACACGTCCGCGTCCCCAAGACCGCCGAACTCGTCGCCGCCCACCTACGCCGCCAGATCGTCCGCGGCGAACTCCAAGAAGGCGACGCCCTACCCCCCGAAGCCGTCCTCATGGAACAGTTCGGCGTCTCCCGCCCCACCCTGCGCGAAGC
>NZ_JPGU01000038.1:0-41237 GCF_000732115.1 Frankia sp. CeD | reverse complement strand
CACCCTGCGACTCGGCCCACTCCTTGAGGTTCACATGACCATCATAGCTCACTATAGAGCGCCAATGACTACTGGACGAGCGACAGTTGGCACCCCCTCGTCTCCCACGGACGGGCGCCGCGGCGATCCACCGGTCACCAGGAAACGGTCGCGTGGGTTGAACGTCGAGAACGTGTCGCCAGGATCTACCATTATGGGGGCAGAGGGGTCAATCGGGGGATTCGGGCGGAGGGCTGGTGCGTTCGGCGCAGCGGGGCAGGACCGTCGGGCTCCTGCTGGCCGGTCTGCTCGTGATTGCGGTGGTGGCCCTGATCGTGGTCCCCCGGCTGGGGGGCGACGCCGGCGGCGGTCCGCCCGATGGCAACGTGCGGACCGTCCGGGTCCTGGCCGGTTCGGAGAAGCGGGACTTCTTCGCGGACCCCGCGGTGGGCGCCCGGCTCGCGGAGCTCGGCTACCGGCTGCAGGTCGATACCGCGGGCTCCAGGGAGATCGCCACCAGCCGCGATCTGACCCCATATGACCTGGCCTTTCCGGCCGATGCGCCGCAGGCCGACCGGATCAGGGCCGCCAGGAAGGTGACGAAGTCCTACGTCCCCTTCTTCAGCCCGATGGCGATCGCCACCTTCCAGCCGATCGCGTCACTGCTGCAGAACGCCGGGGTCGTGCGGATGGACGGCGGCCACCGCGTCCTGAACATGCGCGGCTACCTCGATCTGGTCGATAAGAACACCCGCTGGTCGGACCTGCCGAGGAACACCGCTTTCGAGACCGGCAAGTCCGTGCTCATCAGTTCGACGGATGTGNGGACGTCGAACTCCGCGGCGCTGTACCTGGCGATCGCCAGCTATGTCGAGAACGGCGGTAACGTCGTCGCCGACAGCGCCGCGGCGGATCGGGTGGCCGCCCGCTGCGCACCGCTGTTCGTCAAGCAGGGCTATGTCGAGCAGTCCACCCAGGAACCCTTCGACGACTTCCTCACCATCGGGATGGGGAAGACGCCGATGGCCATGATCTACGAGGNGCAGTTCGTCGCCCGCCAGCTCGCGAAGGACGGCTCCATCAGCCCCGACATGGTCCTCATGTACCCGGAGCCAACGATCTACGCGAAGCACACGGTGGTACCGCTGACCGCCGATGGCGATGCCGCCGGGCGGCTGCTTGCCACCGACCCGCAGCTGCAGCGTCTCGCGGCTCAGCACGGGTTTCGTACCGCGGATGCCGCGTACGGCCGCCGCCTGGCCACCGAACGGGGTCTCGCGCCGCCGCCGTCACTGGTCGACGTGGTGGAACCGCCCACCGCCGCCATCGAGGAACGCATGATTGACAAGATTGTGAACCAGGCGCAGGGGAGACCCGGTTGACCACGCAACCGCCGGCCGCCGACCGGAATACGGCACCTGGCAATACGTCACCCGGCGGCCTGGTGCTGACCCCGCCCGAGCCGGTGGCACCGGTGCCCCTTGACCGGGCCGAACCGGCCGTTCCGATCGATCCGGACGCCGTGGCCCGACTGGACGAGCAGGCTGGCACGTTCGCGCGCACGCTGCTGTCCATCGATGCCCACTCGCCGGCGTTCGCGTCGAAGGTCGCCGCCGTGCACCGGCTGGGGGAGAAGGAGATCCGGGAATCGGCGTCGGTGTCCAACCGGTTGCTCGACAAGCCCACCCGGGCGATGAACTCCGGGCCCTTCGACCAGACCTCGGCGGTGTCGAAGTCCCTGGTCGAGCTGCGCCGGGTCGTGGCGGACCTCGACCCCTCCCGGCAGAATCTCGACGCCCCCAGAAAGCTGCTCGGCGTGCTCCCCTTCGGCAACCGGCTGCGGGACTACTTCGCGTCCTACCGGTCGTCGCAGGCCCATCTGGACGGGATCCTGCGCGCCCTGCAGCACGGTCAGGAGGAGCTGCGCCGGGACAACGCCGCCATCGAGCAGGAGAAGCAGAACCTGTGGGTGGCGATCGGCCGGCTGCGGGAGTATGCCTACCTCGCCGGCAGACTCGACGGTGAGCTCGAAACGGGGATCGCGGCGCTCGCGGGCGCCGATCCGGACCGGGCTGAGGAGCTTCGCCGGGACGTGCTGTTCTACGTCCGCCAGAAGCACCAGGACCTGCTTACCCAGCTTGCCGTCGGCGCACAGGGCTACCTTGCGTTGGACCTGCTCCGGCGCAACAACCTCGAACTCATCAAGGGTGTGGACCGGGCGAGCACCACGACCGTGTCGGCCCTGCGCACCGCGGTGATCGTCGCCCAGGCGCTGGCCGACCAGAAGCTGGTCCTTGACCAGATCTCGGCCCTGAACAGCACCACCGAGAAGATCATTTCTGGCACGTCGGAGCTGTNGCGCCGGCAGAGCGCCGACGTGCACCGGCAGGCGTCCTCGGCGACCGTCTCGCTGCGGACCCTCCAGCAGGCCTTCGCGAACATTTACGCCACCATCGACGCCATCGACGACTACCGCGCCGCCGCGCTGGACACCATGCGGACGACGGTGGACGCGCTGTCCACCGAGATCGGCAGGGCCACCGCCTACCTGGACCGGTCGGCCGCGGGCGAGATCGGCGAGCTCGGCTCGTACCCCGACGGCGGTGGCGAGCTGACGCTGCCGGGCGGCGGCCGGTGAACCGACGGCCGCCCGCGGCCCTGCTCGCGTGTCTCCTGACGGTGCTGCTCGTGGCCGCCTGCTCGGGCGGAGGCCCGGGACCGGCGGACGGGTCCGGCACCGGCGGGTCCGGCACCGGCGGGTCCGCAGGCGAACTCACCGTCCTCGCCGGCTCCGAACTCCAGGACATCCAGCCGCTGCTTCCCGATCTCACCCGGGCGACCGGCGTCACCCTGCGGCTGAGCTACACCGGCACCCTGGACGGCGCCGACGCGATTACCAGGGGCACGGCCCAGGCCGACGCCGCCTGGTTCGCCTCCGACCGGTACCTGCGACTGCTGCCGAACGGCGCGACGTCCGTAGCCGCGCGATCGTCGATCATGCTGTCACCGGTGGTGTTCGGGGTCCGACGCAGCCTGGCCCGGCAGTTCGGCTGGACCGGCAACCCCAACGTGACCTGGGCCGACATCGCCGCGAAGGTGGCGGCCGGCCAGCTCTCCTACGCCATGACGAATCCCGCGGCGTCGAACTCGGGTTTCTCCGCCCTGGTCGGGGTGGCGGCGGCACTCGCCGGCACCTCGGACGCGCTGCGCCCGCAGGACATCAGACCTGCCCAGCTGACCTCGTTCTTCTCTGGCCAGGCACTGACCGCGGGCAGTTCCGGTTTCCTGACCGACGCCTACGCCCGTTCCCAGGACACTCTCGGCGGCATGATCAACTATGAGTCGGTGCTGCTGGCCCTGAACGCCGGGCACCGGCTGCGCGAACCATTGGAGTTGATCTATCCCCGGGACGGGATCGTCACCTCCGACTACCCTCTCCTGCTGCTGCGGCCGGACAAGCGTGATCTCTATGACCGGGTCGTCAGCTGGCTGCGCCTGCCGCGGACGCAGCACCGGCTGCAGACTGCCACGAGCCGCCGGCCGGCCCTGCCCGGGGTGGCGTTGGACGCCCGGTTCCCGACGCGGACGCTCACCGAGCTGCCCTTCCCGGCGAGCCGGCAGGTCGCCGACCAGCTGCTGTCCGCCTACCTCGACCGGTTCCGGCGGCCCAGCCACGCCATCTTCCTGCTCGACGTGTCCGGGTCGATGGCCGGATCACGGATAGCGGCGCTCCAGGCGGCGCTGCGCGGACTCACCGGTGCGGACGACACGTTGTCCGGCAGGTTCGCCCGGTTCCGGGGTCGCGAGAAGATCACGATGATCACCTTCGCCGGCCGGGCCAACGACCCCGTGGACTTCGCCGTGAACGACCCGCGGCCGGGCTCCGCGGATCTGGCGGGCGTCAACACGTTCGTGGACGGCCTGCGGCTCCAGGACGGCACCGCGATCTACTCGGCGCTGGAGGCCGGCTACCGGGCTGCCGGCGCGGCCGTTGAGGCCGACCCCGGCTACCTCACGTCGATCGTCCTGATGACCGACGGGGAGAACAACTCCGGTATCTCGGCCGCCGACTTCCGCTCCTCCTATCAGCGGCTGCCGGCGGCCGCGCGTGCCGTGCGTACCTTCACGATCGCCTTCGGGGAGGCCGACCCGGCGGCGCTGCGGGATATCTCCGCCGACACCGGTGGCGCGGTGTTCGACGCCCGTACCTCGTCGCTGGCGGACGCGTTCAAGGACATCCGTGGCTACCAGTGAACCGCCGACGCCGCGTCCACCGCGGCTCCCGCGCCCGGCACCACCCCCGTCGGCGCCGATCCCCGGCCGGGGACAGTGGATCCTCACCTGGTTCGGTTCGGCCAAGAACATCGCCGGCTGCACATGCGCGCTCGCCGGCGCCGGCGCGAGTGCCGCGGGCCTGGTGGACTGGCCGTTCTGGCCGCCGGTCGTCGCGGCGCTCTACGCGATCGGCGCCTTGGTCGCACCGCCGCGCCGCGCCGCGGTCGCGGGCGGTGGGATCGACGTGGATGATCTGCGGGCGACGGTCGAGGCCCAGTACCGGGCCCTGATCGACCGGGCACCGGACGACCGGGCACTCGTCGCCGCCGCCGAGGAGGTCATCGGTGCGCTGCGGCAGGTCCTGGACACCCCGCACCTGCTGCGTCCCGGCTCGCCGGAGACGTTCGCCGTCGAGCGGACGGTCGCCGATTACCTGCCCACCGCGGTGGAGACCTATCTGGGGCTGCCGCGGGCCTACGCCGAGACCCACCGGCTGCCCGACGGCCGTACCCCCCGCGATGTCCTGCTGGCGACGCTGGCCCTGCTCGCCGGTGGGATGCGTGAGGTCACCGAGGCGGCCGCCCGCGGCGACACGGCCCAGTTGCTCGCGCACAGCCGCTTCCTCACCGACCGATTCGGCCCGACCGAGCTCACCCTCCCCGATCCCGCCCGGCCCGATCTCGCCCGGCCCGACCTGCCACGCATCCCGGGCCCACCTAGCCCCTGACGCCCCGGCGCACCAGGTCCGGATGTCGCATTCTCCGTGATGGGCGGTACAGGTCCCGGCGGCCTGCGACGCGCGCCAGGGTGACCAGGAGTACGACACCGGCGATCACGTAGGCGTTCGTGAGGAGGATGGTCGGGTCGCGGCGGTGCGGCCAGTTCTGGTCGTGTGGCGTGATCCACCAGACGGGGGAGGCCACGAACAACACGTAGCCGGCGAGCGCCGCTCCGACGTACCGGCGTGAGGCTCGGCCGTCGGTGCCGTCGGTGCCGTGGGTGGCGTGGGTGGCGAGCCAGAGCAGCGTCGGCACCGCCCACACCCAGTGGTGACTCCACGAGATCGGCGAGACCAGCAGTCCGGTGACCGCACAGGCGAGCAGGCCCGCGACGGGCTCCCCGCGCCGGTGCAGCCGCACCGCGAGCACCAGCCCGGCGACGGCGACCGCGGCCACCACCAGCCGGTGGATCTGGACGACCGACGCGCCGTCTCCCCAGATCCGGGTCATCGCGCCGGACAGCGACTGGTTGCCGGCGTACGTGACCGAGCCGATCCGGCCCGGATCCGCGAACACCCCGCCCCAGTAGGCGCGGGACGCCGCGGGTGCCAGCGCGAACGCCACGGCATGGGCCGCGANAAACGNCCCCGCCGCTGCGATCGCCACCCGGCGCCGGCCGGCCAGCCACAGGTAGGCCACGAAGATCAACGGAGTCAGTTTCACCGCCGCGGCGAGACCTGTGAGAGCACCGGGTGGCAGTCGGGCGAACGGTGTGGACCGCCGTCCGGGCCCGGCATCGAGCCAGACCGCCAGCATCAGCAGGATGTTGACCTGCCCGAAGATGATGGTGCTGCGAACCGGTTCCGTCGCGAGCGCCGCCACCAGCAGCAGCGGNGGCGCCCAGCGCGAGCCCAGTGCCCGCCCGACCCCGGCGGCCCGCGCGGTGTCGGTCGGCGGGATGAGCCAGGCTCGCAGCCTGGACAGCAGCAGGATGAGTGCCGCGACGGTCAGCGCGGCCCAGACGACCTCAGCCNCCCCCAGGGGGATGGCGGCGAACGGCGTGAACAGCACCGCCGCGATCGGTGGGTAGGTGAAGGGCAGGCCGGCCGCCGTACGCACCTGGTAAAGGGCGGACCCGTCCCAGACAGCCTGCCCCCCCAGCCGGTAGACAGCGAAGTCGGTCTGCGGCTGCGGTGCGATCATCACCGCGAGCACCACCAGCGCGGCGACGACGCCCGTGGTCACGACGGGCGCCGTCGGTCGCGCCGAGGCGACCGGCACCGGTCCCGGGCCTGCCGTCTCCCCGTTGGGGCAGGCGGTAACGGTTGCCGGGCCCATGGTTCTCGCTTGCCGCATGCGTTCGGCATAGCNCCCCGAGGCGGTCCGCCAGCAGGGAGCCCGGCAGCCACCANCCGCCGTTCANCCCGGCGCCATCCGCCGGTAGCCGCCGGTAGCCGCCCGGCGCCGAGGCAGGACACCGCGGGCCGGGCCGGCGCCCGTGGGCTCCGACATCCATACAGGACAGGTATTGTTCACCGGGTGCTCCCGGGCGCGCTGCCTGTTGGCGATGTAGAAACGTCAGGCTTTATACCGGAATGGACGAGATAGAGTGCGCCGCGCCGCACGGAACCGCCCGACCGGGCGATCCTGCTCGACGCTGTTCGTCGCGCCCCGGTAGGGGCGTCGGCGGACGCCTCGACGGAGGTATCGTCCTGCTCGCGGGATGTGGGACCGCCGGATCGGTGCTGGTGGTGCTGGTGGCGGGGCGACTGGCCCTGCAGCCCGGAGTTGTGACCCCGTCACGCTGGTTCGGGCTGCTCGACCCGGTGCCGTTCGACCGCCCCTCTCCGCTACCCGCTTTTATGATCATCGGGGTGGCGTTGCTCGTCGGCGCATGGTTCCGGTTGTGCCAGCGCGCGCACCACGGCGACCTGTCGGTCCCGCGGATAGGCCTCGTCATCGGCTTCTGGGCCGTTCCGGTGCTGCTCGGCCCGCCGATCCTCAGCCTCGACGTCTACTGCTACACCGCGCAGGGGACGATGCTCGCCGCCGGGCTCGACCCCTACGCCGCCGGGCCCACCGCGCTCGGCGCCCGTCCCATCCTGCTAGCCGTCGATCCGATCTGGAGATCATCGCTGTCGCCCTACGGGCCGGTCGCCCTCGGCTACTTCCGGCTGGTGACCGCGCTTGCGGGCGGTGACGTCCTGCGCGCGGTCCTGCTGCACCGGATCGTCGCGGGGGCGAGCGTCGTCGTGATGGCGGTGTGCGTGGTGCGGGTGTCCTCCGCGGCGCGACGGCCCTGGGCGCTGGCGTTCTGCGCGGGTAGTCCGATCGTGCTGCTGCAGCTCGTCGGCGCGATCCATCTTGAGGCCATCCTGCTGGCGCTGCTTGCCAGCGGCCTGACGGCGGTGTACCGCGGCAGGCCGGTGCTCGGTCTCGTCCTCATCACCGCGGCCGCGCTGGTGAAGTGGCCCGCGGCCCTGGTCGTCGTGGTGGTGCTGGTCTGGCGGTCGGTCGCGGCGGTGAGTGCCGCTACCGCCGCGACCGCAGCCTCGGTCGGATCGGGTCGGCGTTCATCCCGGCTCCGTCGCGCCGCCGCCGTCGCTGGGCGGGACCTCGCCGTCGTGGCGAGCGTCGTCGTGGTGCTCTCGAGTCTGGTACCCGACGGCTTCGGATGGCTGCGCGCCGCGCGGACACCGGCCGCCGGACTGACCCTCTACGCCCCGACCACCTGCCTCGCCGATCTTCTGTCCGCCCTGGCGAGGATGGCCGGATCGGCGATGCGCTTCGAGGATCTGGTGGGACCCACCCGGGCCGCGGGCGTGGCCGTCGCCGCCGGGATCTTCGTCTGGCTGCTGGCGACCGTCCGCGACCGCGAACCGCATGCCACCGCCGGGCTGGCACTACTCAGCCTGGCCCTGCTCGGACCCGTCCTCTATCCCTGGTATCTCACCTGGGGCGCCGTGCTCCTCGGCCTGACCGGGCAGGCGCCGCGACGGGTGCTCGGGGCGGTCACCGTGGTCGGCTCGTTCCTGGCCCTGCCGCACTGCGAGCTGTTGTTCGTCGATCACCCGCAGGTCGCCCCCTGGTTCGTCCGGCAGGGGCCGATCGTCCTGCTCGTCGCCCTGACCTGCGGCATCGCCGTGGCCTTGGCCGCCCGGCGTCGTCTCGCCAGCGTGCCCTGAGCGCGGCGCCCGTGCCCTGAGCACGGCGCCCGTGCCCTGAGCGCGGCGCCCGTTGCGTCCGTCGCCGGGCCTCACGCCTCGTCGGCGGCCCGGCGCAACTCCTCGATGTCGAGCTTCGACATCTTCAGCATCGCCTGCATCGCCCGCTGGGACCGGCCCGGGTCGGGATCGTCAAGGAGCTCAGACAGGGCCGTGGGCACGATCTGCCAGGACAGCCCGTACCGGTCCTTGAGCCACCCACACGGTCCTGCCTCGCCACCGTCGGTCAGCCGGTCCCAGTACTCGTCGATCTCGGCCTGGGAACCGCAGCCGACCTGCAGCGAGATCCCCTCCGAGAAGGTGAACTCGGGTCCGCCGTTCAGCGCGACGTACTCCTGGCCATCCAGTTCAAACCGGACGGTCATGACCGTGCCCTCGGGACGGGGCCCGGCCGGGCCGTAGCGGGTGATGTCGACGATCCGCGAGTTCGGGAAGATCGACGTGTAGAACCTGGCCGCCTCCTCGCCCTGAGTGTCGAACCACAGACATGGCGTGATTGCTGGCATCCTCCGGTCCTTCCTGTCTGGATGAGAAGCGCGCGGCCATTTCCCGCACGAGCTTTTCCCGAAGAGCTTTTCCCGAAGAGCGTCGTGGTACCCCTGGATCAGGGGCGAAAGCGGTCCGGGTCGGCCGCAGCCCAGTCCGCGGCCCAGTCCGCCGGCGGCTCGACGAGCAGTTCCCCGGGTTCGAGCCNCTCGTACAGCTCGGCGTAGCTAC
Source organism: Frankia sp. CeD (assembly GCF_000732115.1). Lineage (NCBI taxonomy): Bacteria > Bacillati > Actinomycetota > Actinomycetes > Frankiales > Frankiaceae > Frankia > Frankia sp. CeD. The sequence goes on along the minus strand of NZ_JPGU01000038.1, from coordinate 32,323 downwards.
GGGTGTCGGTGTGGGTGACCCGGCGCATCAGCATCCCCGGATGCAGCTGTTCGGGACCGGCGCAGCCCAGCGAGGCGATCATCTGTACCGCCTGGGCCACCGCGGCCTGCTGGTAGCGGCGCACCCGCTCGCCCTTGTCCGCGACGTCCACCGCGCGGGCGCGGCGCGGATCCTGGGTGGCCACCCCGACCGGGCAGGTGTTGGTGTGACAGCGTTGCGCCTGGATACAGCCGACCGCCATCATCATCGCGCGGGCCGCGTTGGTGTAGTCGGCGCCCTGGGCGAGCCGTTTGACGATNTCCACCCCGGTGGCAATCTTGCCGCTCACCCCGATCCGGACCTGGTCTCGCAGGCCGACGCCGACGAGTGCGTTGTGCACCGTCATCAGGCCCTCGGTGAGCGGAGTACCGACGTGGTCCTCGTATTCCAGCGGCGCGGCGCCGGTGCCGCCCTCACCTCCGTCGACGACGATGAAGTCGGGGGTGATCCCCTCGGCCAGCATCGCCCGGCAGATCGCGAGCAATTCCCGCCGGGGCCCCATACACAGTTTGAATCCCGTGGGCTTGCCACCCGCGAGCTCCCGCATCCGGGCGATGAACAGCACCAGTTCCCGCGGAGTCGAGAAGACCCGGTGTCCCGGCGGGCTGACACAGGTCACCCCGGCCGGGACACCGCGGGCCCGCGCGATCTCGGCGCTGACCTTCGCCGCGGGCAGGATGCCGCCGAGGCCGGGCTTGGCGCCCTGGCTCAGCTTCAGCTCGACCATCCGGACCGACGGAAGAGCCGCCTTGTCCTTGAACAGCGCCGGGTCGAAGTCGCCGTCCGCCGTGCGAGCACCGAAGTAGCCGCTGCCGATCTCCCAGACGAGGTCGGCGTGGTAGCGCAGGTGATGCTCGGTGAGACCGCCCTCCCCGGTGTCATGGGCGAAACCGCCCGCCGCCGCGCCGCGGTTCATCGCGAGCACGGCGTTGCCCGATAACGCTCCGAAGCTCATCGCCGAGATGTTGAGCAGCGCCATGTCATACGGCNGGGTGCAGNCNGGNCCGCCGATGCNCNCCNGGGGNGGNGGGGTGCCNGGCGNAACCGCCAGTGGCACCGTCGAATGCAGCAGGTACTCGTAGCCGACCGCGTTGACATCGCGCTCGGTGCCGAACGCCTGGTCGCTGTGGATGCCCTTCGCGCGTTCGTAGATGCTCGTCCGGATGTCGCGGTCGAACGGGCGGCCGTCGTAGTTGCGTTCGATGAAGTACTGCTGGATCTCCGGCCGGATGGACTCCAGCATGAAGCGGAGGTGGCCGAACACCGGGTAGTTCCGCAGGATTGCGTGCCGGCGTTGCGTGACGTCGTGGACGGCCAGGGCGAGCAGGGCGCCGGACACGGCGGCGGCCCCCCACCAGTCCGCCGACCACCACAGCCCGGCGGCGATTGCCGCCGCCATGAGCCCCGCCAGGGCCGGCAGTATCCCGAACGAGAACATCGCGATCCTTCCCTGCACCGGCCCCGTGCGCAGGCTGTGCGCGGGCCGCGGCCGGCGGAACCCGGCCGATCTGCCTGGACCCGTCGGGTCCGGCGCCTTCGACGCTATACGCCGGACGGTTCACGAGGTGTTCCACGGCCGCGCCGCGGCCGCGGGGACACGCAATGGGCGGGAACTCGCAATGGCGAGCTGGCCGTCGGCGAACAGGGTAACTCCCTGTTCACAACAACTTTCACAGCACTCCGGAATGTCGGCCTCTTTCTCTCGGGCATCGGACCACCGGGGCACCGACGAGGTGCTCGATCCGGGAGAAAGTTTCACCCCAACTTTCCGCAAGGCGGGATCCTTCCTCCACCGCTGTCGTTTCCACTCGAACCTGGATGACTTCAACCAGCCGGTCGCACCTGGGCCGGAGGGCGGCATCCAGGACGCCAACGGCAACTTCGGAACGCCTATGATGGGGGTCATAACCGTGTCGGACAAAAAGCGGTAGACGTCATCAAGCGGTAGACGTCATCGAGGGCCGGCATCATTGAGGTGTGCTGGAAGGAGCGGCACCACATCGTCAACATCCTGGACCGGGATGACGGTCGGCAGCGATGAATCCCGGGTGTCCACGGCCCAGGTGTCGAGACCGATCACCGTCTTCCCGGTCCGGAGCGCGAAGGAGATCTCACTGAGCGTTCCCCAGCTTCCGCCGACGGCGACCAACGCGTCGCTGCCGCGGACGAGCAGGCCGTTGCGCAGCTCGCCCATCCCGGTCGGGAGGCTGACGGTGAGATGGTCGTTTCCCTCGTCCCGGGACAGGCCCGGCAGCAGCCCGATCGTCGTCCCGCCGCATCCGTCCGTCCCGCCACACCCGTCCGTCCCGCCACACCCGTCGATCCTCCCGCCGGTGAGCCGGTCGGGCGACCGCGCGCCGCATCGGACACGCCGCGCCCTGCACGCTTCGTCACGTTTTATCGAGGCCCGGCGGGATAGTAGAGACCCTGGTGGGCCCGTCGGCCCCACCAGCAGGGCCGACGGGCCGGACGGACGGGTCGGACGAGAGTGGCCGCGCGGGTGGGCCGGGCTAGGCGTCGGGTTGAGGTGTCGGGTGGCGGCCGGTACCCGACGATGACAAGGGTGGGGGTGCAGGTCCGTGGCGAGTAGCGCGGGATTCTTCCCGAGGCGGGTCATATCTGTGACACGCATGCGTAACCGGCCGGCNGTAGCGTAGCCCGCCATGAGCGACGCACGAATCGTGGCCGTCGGCGTCGAGGAGGAATTTCACATCCTCGATCTCACTACCCGTCAGCTCGTTCCCAGGGCCGAGGAGGTCCTCCGTCGACTCGACGGGGACTCGTTCTCTCCAGAGCTATTGAAATCGGTTGTCGAGACGAACAGTCAGCCGACGGCGGATCTGCTGGAGCTGCGGACGAACCTGCTCGATCTGCGGCGGCGACTCGCGGAGGTGACCGGCGAGCTCGGGCTCGGGCCGGCCGCCGCGGGCACCGTGCCGATCGTGGACATGGATCTGCTCGACGTCTCCCGGGACGACCGTTACGAGCAGATGACCGAGGACTACCAGATCGTCGCGCGCGAGCAGCTCATCTGCGGCGCCCAAGTGCACGTCGACGTGGCCGACCGCGACCTCGCGATGGCCGTCGTCGCCTGGACCGCGCCGTGGCTGCCGATGCTGCTGGCGCTCTCGGCCAGCTCGCCGTTCTGGATGGGCGCCGACAGCGGCTACGCGAGCATGCGCACGCTGGTGTGGCAGCGCTGGCCGACCGCGGGGGTCGCCGGGTCCTTCCGGACCGCCGCGGAGTACGACCAGCTCGTGGCAGACCTGATCAAGTCCGGGGTGATCAGCGACCCGGGGATGGTCTACTTCGACGTCCGCCCGTCGGCCCACCTGCCCACCGTCGAGCTGCGCATCTGCGATGCCTGCCCGGACGTCGACAACGTCATCCTTATCGCCGGGCTGTTCCGGGCGCTGGTGTGCCAGGCCATCGAGGAGATCGAGGCCGGCGGCCAGGCCCCGCCGCCACGCGCGGAGCTGCTGCGCGCGGCGACCTGGCGGGCGGCCCGGTCCGGCCTGGAGGGCGACCTCGTCGACATCCTCGGTGCCGGCCCGATACCGGCCCAGGCCATGCTGCGCCGGCTGCTCACCGAGGTCCGCCCGCAGCTCGAACGGTTCGACGACTGGGAGCTCATCGACAACCTGGCCGAACAGGCCGTCGGCCGGGGCAGCTCGGCGCACCGCCAGCGCCGGGCCTTCGCCCGTCGGGGTCTGCTCACCGACGTCGCGGATCTGGTGCTGGCCGAGACCCGCGACGTCCCGCCCGCGGGGGCGGCGGCCGCGCTGGGGAGCGCGCCCGCTGTGTCCGCCTCCGACCAGATCGCGCCGCGGCTGCTCGAGCGCTACCAGCCGACCGGGTACGACGAGATCGTCGACGCCCGCGGCGCGGTCCGTCCCCAGTACCGGGCCGTCATGCGCACCTTGGAACGGCTCGGCCCGGGCATCCTCGACGAACGGGTCGGGACGCGCGAGGCCGAGCAGAACGACCGGGGGATCGTCTTCCGGGCCTCGGGGGACTCCGCCAGCCGTCCCTTTCCGTTCGACCTGGTCCCGCGGATCATCGCCGCCGACGACTGGACGACCCTGACGACCGGGCTGAGCCAGCGGGTCCGGGCCCTGGAGGCGTTCCTGCACGACATCTACGGCGAGCGGGCGGCCGTCGCCGACGGGATCGTGCCGGCCTGGGTGGTCAACGACGCGCCGAGCCTGCGCCACGGCGGTCGCGCCGTCGGCCCGGACGCCATCCGGGTGACCGTCGCCGGCATCGACCTGGTCCGCGGCGGCGACGGCGGCTGGCTGGTGCTGGAGGACAACCTGCGCGTGCCGTCCGGTATCGCCTACGCCATGGAAGGCCGGCGGCTCGCCGAGTCGGTGCTGCCGGAGCTCGGTCCGCCGGCCGGCATCCTGCGACTGGACGGCATACCCGCCCTGCTGCACGAGGCGCTGGTCGCGGCGGCCCCGGCGGCGGCGACGGGGGACCCGGCGGTGGCCGTGCTGACCGGCGGGAAGACCGACGCGGCGTACTTCGAGCATTCCCTGCTCGCCGAGAAGATGGGCGTCGCGCTGGTGGAACCGGCGGATCTGCTGGTCGACGACAACGACGTCGTCTACCGGATCGACGGCTCCCGGCGGTGCCGCGTCGACGTCCTCTACCGCCGGATGGACGAGGACGACCTGTTCGGCGCCCTCGGAGCCGCCGGCACCCCGCTGGGGCTCCCGCTGCTGCGCGCGATCCGGGCCCGCCGGGTCGGCATAGCGAACGCTCTGGGTAACGGGGTGGGTGACGACAAGGTCGTCTACGCCTACGTCCCGCGGATGGTCACCTACTACCTGGGCGAGCAGCCGGTGCTCGATGACGTGCCGACCTATGTCTGCGGCGACCCGGAGCAGTGTGAACACGTGCTGGACAACCTCGATCAACTGGTGGTGAAACCGGTCGACGGGTACGGCGGGNCCGGCGNGGNCATCGGGCCGCACGCCGAGCCCTACCGGCTTACCGAGGTCCGCGAGCGGATCCTGGCCAATCCCCGGCAGTGGATCGGCCAGGAACTGGTGTCGCTGTCGACCCATCCGACCTGGCATGACAGCCATCTCGAACCCTGCGCGGTGGATCTGCGGGTCTTTGTCTACGCCGGGCGGGAGCCGCGGGTGGTGCCCGCGGCGCTCAGCCGGGTGGCGCCTCCCGGCAGTCTGATCGTCAACTCCTCGCAGGGCGGGGGATCCAAGGACACCTGGATNCCCCGCCGTTAGCCGGTGATTCCCCGCCGTCAACCGTTCCGTGGCCGATACTCTCCGTAGTCGGATCCAGGGTGGCCCGGTCTTCCGTCGCGGGATGCGCTGCGGTTCCGTGCGGGATGCGCTGCGGTTCCGTGCGGGTTGGCGACCGAGGGAGTTGGCAACATCGCGGACACTGTTGTGAAATCTCCGTCCTCGAAAGTGAGGTCGTAGTCAACGGCTGCGGTACCGGGAAGGAAGCCTCGGGGAATGGATCTCGCCTGACCTCATCGATCGACGGGAGCGCACATGTGCGGGCTGAGTGGCGAGCTGAGATTCGACGGCCGGGGAGCGAACGTCGACGCGGTGGTGCGGATGACCGCGACGATGGTGCCGCGGGGCCCGGACGGCGTGGGAGTATGGTCCGCCGGCCCGGTCGCGTTCGGGCACCGTCGCCTGAAGATCATCGATTTGTCCGAGTGCGGTGCCCAGCCCATGGTGGACAACGAACTCGGCCTGACCACGGTGTTCAACGGGTGCATCTACAATTATCAGGAGCTGCGTGACGAGCTGATCGCGGCCGGCTACCGCTTCTTCTCCACCTCCGACACGGAGGTGATCGGCAAGGCGTACCACCGGTGGGGGAGACGCTGCGTCGACCACTTCGCCGGGATGTTCGCCTTCGCCATCGCCGAGCGGGACAGCGGACGGCTGATCCTCGCCCGGGACCGGCTCGGCATCAAGCCGCTCTACCTCACCGGGAACAGCGAGCGCCTGCGGTTCGCCTCCACCCTGCCGGCCCTGCTCGCCGGCGGCGGCGTCTCCTCCGACATCGACCTGGTCGCCTTTCACCACTACCTGTCGTTCCACTCCGTGGTGCCCGCACCGCACACGATTCTGGCCGGGGTGCGCAAGCTGCCCGCGGCGACCGTGCGGGTGGTGGAGCCGGACGGCACCTCGACCGACGACCTGTACTGGCGTCCCAGCTTCACCCGCGATCCCGCGCACGCGGACTGGACCGCCCGTGACTGGCAGGACGCGATCGCCGAGCGGCTGCGCCTCGCGGTGCGCCGCCGGATGGTCGCCGATGTCCCGGTCGGCGTGTTGCTGTCCGGTGGGCTGGACTCCAGTCTGATCGTCGCGCTGCTCGCCGAGGCGGGGCAGAAGGATCTCGCGACCTTCAGTGTCGGGTTCGAGGCCGTCGGCGGCGAGCCCGGCGACGAGTTCGTCTACTCCGACGTCATCGCCCGGTACTTCGACACCGACCACCATCAGATCCGGGTGCCGGGGACGAGGCTGCTGCCCGCCGTCGACGCGGCCGTCGCCGCGATGAGCGAGCCGATGGTCAGCCACGACTGCGTGGCCTTCTACCTGCTCTCCCAGGAGGTCTCCCGGCACGTCAAGGTCGTGCAGTCGGGGCAGGGCGCCGACGAGGTCTTCGCCGGGTATTCCTGGTATCCGCCGCTGGCGGGTGTTGGGCGGACCGACGCCGTCGACGCCTACCTGCGGGTCTTCGCCGACCGACCGCACCGGGACCTGCCCGCGATGGTGGAGCCGCACCATCTCATCGAGGCCGATGCCAGCCGGCACTTCGTCGCCTCCCACTNCNCCCGGCCGGGCGCCNAAACCGCCGTTGACGCCGCGCTGCGCATCGACTCGACGATCATGCTCGTTGACGACCCCGTGAAACGGGTCGACAACATGACGATGGCCGCGGGGCTTGAGGCCCGCACCCCGTTCCTCGACCACGAGTTGGTCGAGCTCGCCGCAGCCTGCCCGCCGGAGCTGAAGCTCGCCTCCGGCGGCAAGGGTGTGCTCAAGAACATCGGCCGCCCGCTGATGCCGGTCGACGTCATCGACCGACCCAAGGGGTACTTCCCGGTGCCGGCGATCCGCCATCTCGACGGGCCGTTCCTGGACCGGGTGCGCGAGGCGCTCACCGATCCGGCGGCGAAGGCGCGGGGTCTGTTCCGGCCGGTGTGGGTCCAGACGATGCTCGCCGCCCCGAACGACAACCGCACGGCGCTCGGCGCGAACGCCCTGTGGCAGGCCGCGCTGCTCGAGATGTGGCTCCAGACCCACACGGTCGCATGATCTACGTACATCGCACGACCCACGTACATCGCACGACCCACGTACATCGCACGACCGAGTCGCATGATCCCTTGGAGTGACATGATCCGACCCGCGGTGGTGGCGCAGCCGGTGGTGGGACGGCCGGTGGTGGGACGGCCGGTGGTGGGACGGCCGGTGGTGGGACGGCCGGTGGTGGGACGGCCGGTGGTGGCGCACACCGTCGACTCCGGGCGTCCCGGCGATCTGTCCGACGCCTGGGTCGCGGCGGCGAGCTGTCGCGCACCGAGTACCGGCCCGCATGGTCGGCTCGCCTTCGTCGGCGATCGCGGCGGCGCCCCCGCGCTGTGGATCCGGGACCCGGATGGCCGGGAGCGCCCGGTTGACACCGGCCCCGGTCATGTCCGGGCGGTCCTGTGGTCGCCGACCGACGACCGGATCGCCGTCCACGTCGCGCCGGGCGGCGGGGAGCTCACCGAGGTCCGGACCGTCCGGGCGGACGGCGGTGACCTGCGCCACCTGGCCGGCGGCGGGAGGCGGGCCGCCACCCCAGCCCGCTGGACCGACGACGGCCACGGCCTCGTCGTGACCGAGTCCGACCGCTCCGATCCGTCCGGCCGCACCGCCGCGGTGCTGATCGACTCCGACGGGCGACGGACCCGCCTCGCCGCCGGAGTGGCGCTGCAGGTGTGCGACGTCGTCGTTCTCCCCGACCCCGCGCCGGACGGGACGGGGAGCGGCGGTCCGGGGCGGGGCCCGGCCGGTGGCGGGTACCGCCTGCTGCTGCGGGAGGGCCCCCGTGGCGTCCGGCGGGTGCTCGTGGTCGACACCATGATCGCAGCCAGGGAGGGGATCGCAGCCAGGGAGGGGATCGCAGCCAGGGAGGGGATCGGCGGGTCATGGCAGGTGCCCGGCGGGACGGCGACCACCGTGACCGGTCGGTTCGTCGCCGACGGCCGTCGCCTGCTGCTGCTGTGCGACATCGGGCGGGACCGGGCCGCGTTGTTCGACGTCCCCGTCGACCCCACGGGCGATCCGACCGGCGGGCCGCGGGTCCTCGCCGCCCGGGATGACGCCGATCTGGAGCGGTTCGCCCTGCTCGATCCGGATCGGGCGGTCGTCGTCTGGAACGTGGGCGGGCGCAGCGAGCTCGCGCTGGTCGATCTGCCCACCGGACGGTCACTGACGCTGCCGCCGCTTCCCCGCGACGTCGTCACCGGCGTGCTCGTCCGGCCCGGGGGGCGGGAGCTCGTGCTTGCCCTGGATGGTGCCACCAGGCCGGGGGAGATCTGGACCTGGGATCTCACCGCGCCATCCGCCGGCTACCGTCGGCTGATCTCGCACGCTCCCGTCGAGGCAGTGACCATCCCGGGACCGCGGGTCGTCCTGAACATCGACGTTGACGGCCTGGGATCCGACAGCCCGGGGCCATCCGGGCCATCCGGGCCATCCATGCCATCCGGGCTATCCGCGCCGGCGCGTGTACCCGGGATCCCCGGGCCCCGCACCGGTGACCACCCGCGGCTGGTCCGTCCGGTGCCGTGCGCCCTGCCGGCCCACGACGGCCGGGAACTGTCCGGTTGGTGGTACCGCCCGCACGGCCCGCGAGGACCGGTCCCGACCCTGCTCCACCTGCACGGCGGCCCGGAGGCGCAGGAGCGTCCCGTCTACAACCCGCTGTTCCAGGCCGTGCTCGCCCGGGGGATCGCGGTGTTCGCGCCGAACGTGCGCGGCTCCACCGGATTCGGCCGGTCGTTCGAGGAGGCCGATCACACCCATCGTCGGTTCGGCGGCATCGCCGACGTCCGCAGCTGCGTGGCGCATCTGGTCGCGACGGGCCTGGCTGACCCGGACCGGATCGGCGTCGCCGGCCGCTCCTACGGCGGCTATCTGACGCTGGCGGCGATGGTCCACTTCCCGGAGCTGTTCCGGGTCGGGGTAGACGTCTGCGGGATGGTTGATCTGGAGAGCTTCTATCAGTACACCGAGCCGTGGATCGCCGCGTCCGCGGTCACCAAGTACGGTGATCCACGCACCGAGCCGGCGTTGCTGCGGGCGCTGTCCCCGCTGCACCGGATGAGCGCCCTCGCCGCGCCGTTGCTCGTCGTGCATGGGGAGAACGACACCAACGTCCCGGTGATCGAGGCGGAGCAGACGGTCGCCGCGGCCCTCGCTCGCGGCGTCGACTGCCGTTACCTGCTCTTTCCCGGCGAGGGGCACGAGATCGCGGATCTGCGCCACCGCAGGTCGTTCGTCCGAGCGGTCGTCGACTGGCTGACCCCCCGGCTGCTGACCCCCTGACCCCCTGACCCCCTTGTCCCCTTGCCCCCTTGCCCCCCTGACCCCCTGTCCCCTGACCGCCGGACGGCTGACGGCCGGGGGAGGGACTGCGGAGGGACCTCAGAGTCGGCGGGTGAAGTGGAAGGCCGCGATCGTGAAGCCGGTTCGCAGGTAGAGCCGGTGCGCCTCGTAGCGGTGGGTGCCGGCGTCGAGATGGATATGTTCGCAGCCGAGCCGGCGCGCCTCCCGTTCACTCCAGGCGAGCAGCCGGGTGGCGTGCCCCCGCCCCCGCGCCGCCAGGATCGTGGACAGATCGTCGATGACCAGATGCCGCCCGTAGGCGAGCGAGGTCACCTGCCGGAATCCGACCGCCGCGACCACCCGTCCCAGCTCCCCGTCCCATGACGCGACCAGGCGGTAGCCCTCGGGGCGCTGGACCTCGTTGACGAGCTTGACGAACCCGGTGGAGGTCAGGTGCGGCCGAAGCTGCCGCATGGGGTCGAACGCCAGCCAGGTACGATCCGCCTCCAGCTCCTCGATCTTCACATACCGTATTCTTGCAGCTTCACCAGGTGAGCCGACGTCCCCCGGACGGGTAGAGCGCTCAGAACCAGCCGCGGCGGCGGCCCAGGTGCTCCAGCTGCTGGTGGAGCAGCCCGGCGAGCTGGTGCCGGTCGGTGTCGTGGTGGCCGAGCCGGAACCGGCTGAGCTCGTCGCCGCCGGAGGACAGCAGCCCACCGCGGCGGTCGGCCTCCAGGACGACGTCCACCCCGGAGCCGTCGACGAGGAAGGTGACCTCCAGTTCGGAGATGCGCCGGGCGTACTCGCCCGACGGCTTCAGCTCGATCTCCTGGTAGAAGGGCAGGTCGGAGCCGTGTAGGCGGCCCTTCTCGACGTCGGCGGACTTGAAGTGGAAGCCGAGGTCACCGAGGGCGGCGAGCACCGCCTCCTGGACGGGCAGCGGGTGCACGTTCACCGCGTCGAGGTCACCCGGGTCCACCGCCCCGGGGATGGCCAGCTTGGTCCGCACCCCGATCTTCATCCCGTGCAGATGCCACCCGCCGATGTCGGTGATCGGGGTCTGCCACGGCACGGGCAGCTCGAAGCGGCCGCTGATCTGCTGCTCCGGGTGGATAGTGAAGCCGCCACCGATCTGCTGGGTACCGAAGGTGACCTGCTCGTGCCAGGTCGAGTCGTCGGTCTCGACCTCGACGGTCGCCTCGAGCGCGACGAGGACCTTCTCGATCTTCTGCTCGACCTTGCCGCCGGTGACGGTGGTCAGACCGGTCACGACCTGGCCCGGCAGGGTTTCCGGACGGTCCAGCACGGTCTCGACCGCGGCCCCGCCCACGCCGAGCCGCGACATGAACCGCTTCATCCCCATGGTGTGCCCGTCCTCCGCTTCCGTTCTCGTGTGTGCGCAGGACACGTTCTCACATCCGCCTGACGACCGGACCGCCGGAACGGCTCCCGGGTCGGCAGGGTGACAGCGGGCGGGGCGGGTGACAGCGGGCGGAGCGTGTCAACGGGCGGAGCGTGTCAACGGGCTGGTGACGCGGATGGGGTACGGCGTCCGGCTTCGGGGCGAACCGGTACCATTCCGCTTCGTGACCTGCATCGTCGGGGTACAGCAGGACGGCCGGGTCGTGATCGGTGGGGACAGCGCCGGTGTCGCTGGCTGGTCTATCACTGTCCGTGCGGATACCAAGGTGTTTCGTAACAGTGAGTTCATTATGGGGTTCACTGATTCGTTCCGGATGGGCCAGCTGCTCCGCTACAGCCTCGTGCCCCCGGTCCCGCAGGACTGGGATCTCGATCGGTTCATGGCGACGGACTTCATCGCGGTGGTCCGGGACTGCCTGCGTGACGGCGGCTTCGCCCGCAACGACTCCGGCAATGAGAGCGGCGGGCTGTTCCTGGTCGGCCTCCGCGGACACCTCTACCGCATCGACTCGGACTACCAGATCGGCCGCAGCGCGGACAACTACTATGCGGTCGGCAGCGGCGACGAGTACGCCTGCGGCTCGCTGCACAGCACCCGGGGCCTCGACCCGAAACAGCGGGTCCGGATGGCGCGGGAGGCCGCGCCCCACCACTCGACCGGGGTGTGCCCGCCGTTCCACATCATCTCCTCCGACGACATCTCCTCCGACGACGTGACCACCTACGACGCCTCGGACTGACCGGGCGCCTCGGACTGACCGGGCGCCTCGGACTGACCGGGCGCCTCGGACTGACCGGGCGCCTCGGACTGACCGGGCGCCTCGGACTGGCCGGGCGCCTCGGACTGGCCGGACAGCGGTCAGCGGTGGAGCCGTTCCGCGGCCAGCGCGGCGAAGGCCGACGTGCCGGCGAGCGGTTCGAAGCGTTGCGCGGCTGCGGTCAACGTGCCGTACTCGTCCTCGGTGAGCGTGATGTCGGCCGCGGCGGCGTTGTTCTCCACCTGGGCGACGCTGGACGCCCCCGGGATCGCGACGACCGACGGATGATGGATCGCCCAGGCCAGCGCGATCTGGGCGGGGGTGGCGTCGTGCGTGGCGGCGACCTCGCGTAGGACGTCGAGCAGCGGGGTGGCGCGGGCCAGATTCTCGGTGAGGAACAGCGGGTTTATCGCGCGGATCCGCCCGGTCGGGCGGTTCGTGACGTCGTAGCGGCCCGAGAGCAGCCCCTGGCTCAGCGGGCTCCAGGCGATCACGATCCGGGACTCCCGGGCGGCGAACGCCAGCAGCTCCTCGCCCCGCCTGCGCCGAACCAGGCTGTACTCGACCTGGTTGGACAGGATGGGCGCGCCGAGCGCCGCCTCGGCGTCCTGCCAGCGGGTCAGCGAGTAGTTGCTGACCCCGACGTCCCCGACGAGGCCGACGGCGCGCAGCGCCGCCATCCCGCGCATCGTCTGGCCGTCCCTGATCACCGGATTGGGCTGGTGGACCTGATACAGGTCGATGCGGTGCACCCCGAGCCGGTTCGCGCTCGCGACCGCCCGCTGCTCGACGATCGGAGCCAGCGGGAGCACGGGGAACACCTTCGTCGCCACGTACGCCCGGTCCAGCGCGTCCGGGATCCCGGCCAGCGCCGAGCCGAGGATGCGTTCGCTGCGTCCCATCCCGTAGATCTCGGCGGAGTCGAACAGCGTCACCCCGAGTTCGAGGGCCCGGCGCACGATGCGCCCGGCCTCGGTGTCGGCGTAGCTCGCCCCGTACCCCCACTCCCTGGACCCGAACTGCCAGGTTCCGAGGCCGATCTTGGATATCTTCTTACCGCTGGCTGTCGTGATGCCCTCGACGTAGCGCATCTGTCCAGTGAACGCCCGACCATGTCGGAGCGCGAGAGGAGCCTCACCGGTAGCCGCTCCGATGCCGGTGTCGTCGTCGAATCGTCCTGTCCGCGAATCGTCTTGTCCGGGGATCGACAGCGTTCCCGGCGCCGACGTGTTCGGCTGTACTCTCCGGCAGCTGCTAGGTTGCCGGCAGTCCGGTTCGTGCGGATGCGGGCGGGTGCTGGCTGGCCGGTTGGGCACGGTAACGCCGGTAGGTCATGGTTGCGCCGGTCCGGCACGGAATGCCAGGTGGAGGGAGCGTGTTGGTCACCCAGTTCAGTCGAGGGCAGAAGGCGCAGCTGTCGACGATCACCCCGGGCACCGACCTGTACGTCGGGATCCAGATCAATGCGCCGGGGGAGTGGGACATCTCCTGCTTCGGCCTGGACGGCGCCGATCGCCTCACCGACGACCGCTACTTCGTCTTCTTCAACCAGCCGGCGTCGCCGGAAAAGTCCATCCAGCTCCTCGGGCCGCAGGCCGGCGACAGTCAGGCGTTCCGGGTCACCCTCGACCAGGTGCCCGCCTCGATCGGCCGGCTGTCGTTCTGCGCCGCCCTCGACGGTGCCGGTAGCGCCTCGGCTATCTCGTCGGGGTACCTGCGGGTCGTCGTCGCGGGAACCGAGGTGCTGCGCTACTCCTTCACCGGCGCCGACTTCACCAGCGAGCGCGCCGTGATGATCGCCGACATCTACCGCAAGGGTGTGTGGCGGATCGCCGCCGTGGGCCAGGGGTTCCAGGGGGGACTGGCCGAGCTCATCCGCTCTTACGGTGGTGAGGTCGCCGACGAGGCGCCGCAGCCGGCCCCCGCTCCCGGTTTCGGCGCTCCCGGTTTCGGCGCTCCGCTCGCTGCACCGCCGCCCATGGGCTTCGCGGGTGGGATGCCCGCCACCGGCATGCCGGGTGGGATGCCGCCGACCGGCGCGTTCGGCGGACCCGAGATCCTGCCGTCGCAGGCGCGACCCACCCTGCCCGGGGCGATGAACAGCCTGGATCCCTACCGTGAGGTGCCGACCGCCGGTCGGTGGACCCAGCAGAACGGCAAGCTGGTCAAGGTCACCCTCGGTCCGGACGCGTTGGCGCTGCGCGGGTCGATGGTCGCCTACCAGGGCAGCGTCGAGTTCGACTACAAGAGCAGCGGGCTGCGCGGTCTCATCGAGGGCAAGCTGACCGGCCAGAGCCTCAAGCTGATGACCTGCAAGGGCTCGGGTGAGGTCTTCCTTGCCCAGGACGCCGCGGACCTGCACATCGTCGAGCTCGGCAGCTCCTCCCTCTGCGTCAACGCGAAGAACCTGCTGGCGATGGACGCCACCGTGCGCACCGAGGTGCGTCGGATCGAGAGCCCCGGCATCCCCGGCGGGGGGTTCTTCCACTTCGAGGTCTCCGGGCCGGGTTCGGTGGTCGTCATGACCAAGGGGTCTCCGATGACCCTCACCGTGCAGGGCCCGACCTTCGCGGACATGAACGCCCTCGTCGCCTGGACCACCGGCATGCGGGTCAGCGTGTCCACTCAGGTCCGGATCTCCCGGCAGATCTACGCCGGCGGTAGCGGCGAGGCACTGGCTCTGCAGTTCATGGGGTTCGCGGGGCACTTCATCGTCGTCCAGCCGTACGAGGTCTGAGGCGTGTCGACCATCCGGGAAGCGCGCCTGGCGGGAGGACCGCCGGGGGAGAGGAGCGGGCCGTGCAGGGCAGCCTGATCCAGCACTACGGACCAACTCCGATCATGGAACGGATGAGCAGGCACGGCTNGAAGATCGCCAAGGTGNTCATGAACCCGGGCCAGGATCTCTTCGCCCGGGTCGGGTCAATGATCGCCTACGAGGGGTTGATCGACTTCAACCCGCAGCCGCCGCAGCTCGGCCGGATCGCCTCCTCCTGGGCGACGGGTGAGGGCGTTCCGCTCATGACGGCGACCGGCCAGGGGCTGCTGTACCTCGCGGACTACGGCAAGGAGGTCATCGTCGCGCAGCTTGCCGGCGAGGGACTCTCGGTCAACGGCAAGAACATCCTGGCCTTCGACGCCGGGCTGCAGTGGAGCATCGAGCGGGTCCGCGGCATCACCATGCTGTCCGGAATGGGGATGTTCAACGTGGTGGTGCGTGGGCACGGCTGGGTGGCGCTGACCGCCAAGGGCAGTCCGATCGTGCTCGACACCCGGGAGGCGTCGACCTACGTCGACACCGACGCCCTCGTCGCCTACACCGATGGGCTGCGCGTCGAGCCCCGGCGCACCGCCCGGCTCGGCGGGCTCATCGGGCGCGGCTCCGGGGAGGCGTTCCAGCTCGGCTTTTCCGGCCAGGGGTTCGTCGTCGTGCAACCGAGCGAGGACGAGCGGCCGACCTTCTCGGTGCGGGGCTGAGGCCGCGATGGCACGGTGGGGGCGGGCGGCCGGGTACCGGCGCCGGACGGCGGAGCGCACCGCGGAGAGGACGGGGACGGCGACATGACGCAGGGCGGGATGTACGGCGGCCACCCGAGTGGTCCGCAGGGCAACTATCCCGGCGGTGGTCCGGGCTATCCGCCGGGCCAGGGCTATCCGCCGGGCCAGGGGACACCTCCCGGTGGCTCCGGTGGGCCGGCCGGCGGCATCCGCAGCAGTCTCCTGGACAATCCCGAGCGTCCCTCGGACGAGCCGTTTTCCCTGCAGAACGGCAAGATGCTCAAGGCGACGCTTGGCGCCCGCGGGATGCGGGAGTTCTATGCCCGCAAGGGCGCGATGGTCGCCTACCAGGGTGCCGCGAACTTCGACGCGCACTGGGAGGGCTGGGGCTCGCGTTTCCACAGCTTCTTCAGCGGCGGCGAGGGCCTGAACCTCATGCAGGTCTCCGGATCGGGTTCGGTCTTCCTCGCCAACCAGGCGCAGGACATCCACATCCTCGACCTGGTCGGTGATGGGCTCACCGTCGACGGCAAGAACGTGCTCGCCTTCAACGCCGACCTGACCTGGGACCTGGTGCGGGTGGACAGCCAGGTCGGCATCGCCGGTGTCGGGAGCTACCAGGTCGAGCTGCGCGGCAACGGCCGGGTCGCTGTCTGCACGTCCGGGGCGCCGCTGGTCATGCACGTAACGCATCAGAACTACTACTTCGCGGACGCCGACGCGGTCGTCGGCTGGTCATCGAGCCTGCAGGTCTCGATGCAGGCGGCGGTGACGTCCTCGGCCGTGTGGCGACCCCGGGGGAACACCGGGGAGAGCTGGCAGATGCAGTTCACCGGCGAGGGCTTCGTCATCGTGCAGCCCTGCGAGCTACTTCCGCCGTACAACGCGCTCGCGGGTGCCGGTCTCGCCGGACAGTTCGGCCTCGGCCAGGGCGGGTTCCAGGGCAACCAGCACGGCGGTCACGGTGGTCACGGCCCAGGCGGCGGTTTCGGCGNTGGCGGCCTAGGCGGTCTGTTCGGTAACCGCTGAGGCGACACCGCCTGCGACGGACGGGCGGCGAGGCGTGGGGGGTCATCTCGCCCGCTCGACGCCCTCGGCGTATCCGGCATTCTTGGCGTATCCGGCATTCTTGGTGTATCCGGCATCCTCGGCGAACACGTCGGGGGTGCGGACGTGTTCGGGCCGAAATCCGATGCCGATGACTCGCCCGAGTAGCCGCCCGAGTACCCGCCCGAGTACCCGCCCGAGCACCCGCCCGATCCGCGGCGCCGCCGTGGCGGTCACCCCATAGGACATCATGGCCGTCACCAGGTTGGACATCCCGGCCCGCACCGCCCCCGTCATCGTCCTTGCCGTCGCGTTCGTCGTCGCGTTCGTCAGGGGGGCACGCGCGACCTGGCGCGACGGGCTGCCGCCGTGCGCTGGCCGCTCGTCGTCACCCAACAGGCGTACCAGGAAGGCGCCCTGCCGGACCTGGATCATCTGCATGAGCACGNCCGGCCNGGNCCGCCGGCGCTNCNCCCGCCGCAGCTCGGCCGGCTCGGGTGGCCCGGCCCGCAGCGTCACGGCCATCAGGTTCGCCGTCGCCACCGCGTCCTGGACGGCGTAGTTCACCCCGACGCCGCCCGCCGGGGACATCGCGTGGGCGGCGTCGCCGATGCAGAGCAGACCCGGCTGGAACCATCGGCGAAGCCGGTCGACCTGCACCACCAGGGTCTTCACCTGGTCCCAGTCGGTGAGGTCGTCAACGGCACCGGACAGCGCCGGCGCCGCGGTGGTGATCTGCGCACGGAACGCCGCCAGCCCGCCGGCCGTCCTTGGCTGCCGCTGCGCCGACCCCTTCCGGACCACCATGCCGCACTGCCAGTAGTCGCGTCGATCCAGGGTGATCAGGGCGTGGCCCTTGCGGAGGTGCGCCAGGGTGAATCCGTCCCCGTTTCCCTCCTCCCCACGCTCGTTCCCCTTCTCCTCCCCACGCCCGTTCCCCTCCTCGTTCCCGTTCCCGTCCCTCGCCGCCCGGCGGCCGCTCGCGGACCTGTCACCCATGTCTTTCGGCAGCCGGAACCAGAGGACGTCGAAGGGAGCGCCGCGCTCCCGCACCGGCAGGCCGGCACGGGACCGCAGGGTCGAGTGCCGGCCGTCGGCGGCCACCGTCAGATCCGCCCGGATCTCGACCTCCCCGAGGGGGCCGGCCGCGCGCACGCCCACGACCCGTCCATTCGCCCGGACCAGGTCGGTCGCCTCGGTGCTCATCGCCAGGCGGAACGTCGGATAGGCACCGGCCCGCTCGGCCAGAAACGTGAGAAAGTCCCATTGGGGCATCAGGGCGATGAACGGGCAGGGCGTCCGCAGGTGCCGGAAGTCCACAACGGTCCGGCGCCGGCCCGCCATATCCAAAGCCAGCGTGGCGGCCCGGGTGTGCGGGATGCGAAGGAAGTCCGTCAGCAGGCCCAGCTCCGCCATCACTGCCATCGTGGACGGGTGAATCGTGTCACCGCGGAAGTCACGGGCAAAATCATCGTGCTTTTCCAGCACGATGACGTCCNCCCCTGCGCGGGCCAGCAACAGACCGAGCATCATCCCCGCCGGCCCACCGCCCGCGATGACGCATCGGGTGGTCCAGCGCAACGGTGCGGATGATGTTCCCATGCCAGCTCCCCGGATCCCGCCCCGGGCCTGCCCCGCGTCGGCCGCCACCAGGCGGAGCGACCGCGGCGGTCCCCGGAGCCCGTCGTCCCCGTCATCCTGCCCGGACGTCCTGCCCCGCCGAGGAGATGATCGAACCTGCCGTCGCCAGGCGCTGAGACTCCCGCTCGTCAGGTGCAGCCCTTCCAGCGCGAACCATTCGATGGCCGGAGGCTGGACTTCCGCGAGTACCGGTAACAGTTCGACCTCGTCGCCCGCCAGGAGGGGGGGCATCAGGAGGGGGGCATCGGGGCGGGGGCATCGTGGCGAGAGACGTCAGGCAGGCGACGGGTGGGGCGTGGCAGGGCGGGCGAGCGGGCGAGCAGGACGACCCCGCCCACGACCAGCAGAGCCGCCACCGTGACACCCGTGATAACCCCGGGGGTGTCCGGGGCGGGTACCCCGAAGACGAGCACGGCGAGAGTGTAGGAGACCGTCGGATTGGTGATGTTCATGGCGGTGACGGTCGGCGCGAGCGGACCCACGGCGAACGCCATCTGCCCGAATACGAGGCTGGCCATCGTGACTCCGCACAGGGCGTAGGCGAACCAGTGGGTCGCGGTGGTAGCGATCCCCTCGTTCAGGGTCTCGTCGGTGGCCTGCTTCATCAGCAGGGCGCTCAGCGCGAAGAACAGCCCGGCGCCGACTCCGAGCATCGCCGCACGCATTGCTGGTCGCCGGCCGCGGGAGAAGACCGTCAGCGTCGCCGCGAGGGCAATGATCGCGAGGATGGTCAGCGCCAGCCGGTATTCGTCCAGGGGAGCATGGGCGGGTAGGCGTCCCTGGACCGTGAGGAGCAGCGCGAGGCCTGCGCAGATCGATGCCACCGCCCACCATGCTCCCCGCGCCATCCGTAGATGGGTGCGGACCAGGCCCAGCGGGAGCGCGAACAGTAACTGGGTGACCATGAGGGGCTGCACCTCGGCGAGGGAACCAAGGTGTAGGGCGAGCGCCTGGGTGAAGAACCCGGCGACGTTTGTCAGCCAGCCCAGCAGCCACATCGGTTCGCGTGCCAGGTCGACCAGATGCCCCATTCCGGGCAGCGCGTGCGTCCGGTCGTCACGGGCGGCGAACCGGCTGCGTCCGGCGGCGCGTTGTTGCAGAGCCGCGGACGACGCGAGCAGGAACGCGGCGCACAGGGCCAGCGGGATGAAGAGCAACACGGATCGTTCGGTCNGTCAGGCGGAGCCGGCCCGCGGGGCGGCTGCCGGCGGGCGGCCGGACGCGCCGGCGGGATGGCGGCCGCCCCGCGCGGGCGTACTCATCGGGCTGGGTGCCTCGTCGGGGAGCGTCGGAGACAGCGGGACCGCCGGGACCGCCGGGACCGGGTGTACGCCGCCGAGCGGCCGGTCGAGCCGCCGCGGCGCATCGCCTGGACCGCGCATGTTGGACACGATGGCCGTAATGTACCGGCCCGGGGAACCGGATGTGATGTATCCCGGCTGGTGGGCGCCGGTGTGATCCGAGCGGGAACGTCCTGCTCGCCGGGCCTCGGCGTAGCCGTCTCACACCCCCGGTCCACGGAAGCGGGATCGCTCCAGACCGACGGGAGCGCGGCGTACGGCCGACCGGCCGTACGCGTTCCACGCCCATGGCGGCAGCGACACCACCGGCGTCGTGCGCGGCGTCGTGCGCGGCATCGAGACGATTACCACGGGGCTGAATTAGAAACGCCTGCGCGAGCCGTTTTCGTCTGCCATGTGAAAAAGATTTCCGTCGGCGACCGGTAGGGTCCGACACGGGCCGGGTGGACGGCTGCCTGCTTGACGCGGCATGGCGGCGATGCAATTTTTTTTGTGACCACCGGCACCGGATGGGATCGGTGGGGCCGGTGCCGTGCGTGTCGTCAATTTCCGTCCCGGGCACGTGGTATTCTTTCCGCTGCTCTACCAGATTCGGAGGTGCGCTTGTGCGTCACTCTCTTCGTGGGCTCGCTGTGGGATCCTGCATTGCGAGCACCGTGCTGATCGGAACGTCGCAGATCTCGGTGACCGCGGCGATCGCGGCGCCGGCGGGGCCGGTACCCGCGCCCGTCCCGGATTCCGCGGTCGCGGCTGGCGCGGTCGGCGCGGATGGCCTGCGGGGCAGGAGTTCCCCAGCCGGCATCACGAAATCCGCGCGGGTGTGTTATTTCGAGACCAGAGGCGACGACGTACACGTCTCCAGTTCCGCTCATGAGGCGTCCGGACACGGCTGGTGGGTCAACATCGACTGCGACGTCACCAAGGCGGTCGTCACCGTCCAGCTGCAGGAGTACTACAGCGACGGCACGTGGCGGAACGTCGGCGCGGTGGGCCGGTCGACGGTGAAGTCCGGCGGCGGCGCCGGAAACCGGGCGACCGGGCGGGGCCACTGCAGGAGCGGCAGTCTGACAGGGTGGCGTAGCGTCATCGACGTGGATCTGGTGGGCGTGCCCGACGACCCGAACAAACTCGTCACGACGGGTCGGAACATCAGGTGCCGGCGGTAGTGCACGAGGGTGACGCGGCCGGGCCCGCCGGCACCCTGTTCGCCTCCCTGTACGGCGAGCTGGCGCCGCACCCGTGGCGGGATCCCTTCGTCGCATCCTCCGACGCGTACAGCCTGTTCGTCGCGAGGTCGTCCGCGCTGGGCTGGCTCACCGAGGCCATGCCGGACGCCTCCGGCGGCCTGTGGGGGATGAACGATGCCGGGCAGGACCGGCCTGCCGCCGCCGGGGCGTCGCCGTCCCGCGCCGCCTGGTTCCAGGTGTCGTTGACCGAACCGGTCCCGAACCGCCGCCCCCTGCCGGTGCAGCCGTTCCTGGCCTGCGCGGACGATGTCGTGGCGCGGATCGGCACGCTGCGGCTGACGGCGGTGCAGCTCCTGCTGCCGGTGCAGCTCCTGCTGCCGGTGCAGGTGTCGCCGGTGGAGGGCCTCGGGATCTCGCCACGGACACCCGCCGTGGGAAGTCTACTGCAGGATGCCGGCTGGTTCGCCGACTGCGCCCCGCGGCACAGAACGCGGGTGCGGGTGACGGTGGACGGCGGGCAGGACCCGGCCATCCGTTCCGCCGCCCCCGCGATGCTCGACTGGCTGCGCAAACTCGACCAGCACGTCTTCTCGGATGACTCGCTCTCTCCGGCGAACGACGACCATCCGGTGCTGGAACCCGCCGTCATCGATGAACTGTGGCAGGGACCTGCTCGGCACCGGGTCACCTTCCAGGGGGCCCTCGCCGAGTGGACGTTGGACGCGCTGGGCTGGCTGGCCGCGTTGCTCGCGGAGGCGAGTGCCCGGCACGGGGTCGGCATCCCGCTACTGGTGACCGCCAGCCGATCGACGAGCCGAACNGGTTGAACTCCCTGGCCGGGGTGACGGCCATCCGGCGCGCCGATATCGTCCGGGTGTGGCCGTCATCGTGCAGTTTATCGTCGCTATAGTGCTGGAGATCACTGGAACGCTGGCGCTCCGGGAGACCAGCGGGTTCACTCGGCTCTGGCCGACCCTGATGGTCTGTGTCTGCTATCCGCTGTCATTTTTTTTCGTGTCTCGAGTGTTGCAGCATCTGGAGATCGGCTTCACTTACGCGGTGTGGTCCGCGGCCGGCACCGCGGCCATGGCCGTCATTGGCGCGGCCGTCTTCGGCGAATCGATGAACGCGCTAAAGGTCGCCTCGCTGGTCCTCGTCATCGTCGGAGTGGTCGGTCTCCAGCTTAGCGGTGCCCGCCGCTGACCAGCTGGTAGCTGGTAGCGGGTTTTTCGGTCGGTCAAAGCGCGGGTAGTTATATTAAGAGCGTGTCTTGTGTGGCCGCTCCGGGTGAACCGCCCCGGGTTCGGTGGAGACCGGGGCGGTTCAGTCAGTCTGACCCCGACCGCTTGGACGTCGTGTGGCGCGCTTAGGGTATCCGGCTCCCCAGATTGAGGCCCTACCAATTCCGGTGGATGTGAAGGTTCATCTCGCCTACCGGGAACCGGGCGGCTGGACCTCTCCCCATCACCGCTTCGGGGATATGGAAGCGGCATCGCGCTACATGGATGCGATCCACCACCTTGCCGGCCATGATGCTGCACGGAGGCGCGTCTGGGTATATAGCCCGTGTACCTGTCCCTAACCACTTGCCCACCTTCTCGTATGAGGGGGTGGGCCTTAGCTTGGTAGGGTATGGCTGTGGCGAAGCTGCTGGTGGTCCATCACACCCCGTCCCCGACCATGCAGGAAATGCTGGAGGCGGTTCTGTCGGGNGCTCGGACGGACGAGATCGAGGGCGTAGAGGTTGAGGTGCGGCCGGCACTCTCAGCCACGGCCTCGGATGCGTTGGCTGCCGATGGGTATATTCTTGGTACTCCGGCGAATATCGGCTATATGTCGGGCGCTTTGAAGCACTTTTTTGATGGTGTGTATTATCCTTGCCTTGAAGCAATCGTCGGCCGGCCGTATGCCCTCTACGTCCACGGCGGCAGCGACACCACCGGCGCCGTGCGATCAGTCGAGACGATCACTGCGGGGCTGCGGTGGAAGCGCTTGCGGGAGCCGCTGACGGTGGTGGGAGCGCTCGACGCTGCTGCCCGCGAAGCATGCTGGGAGTTGGGCGCGACCATGGCGGCCACGCTCGCGGACACGTAGTGTAACCATCCGACGCATGCGACTTTGTGCAAGTTCTGCGACCAGACCTACTTTCCCGTGCTTGAGGCGACCATCGGCCGGCCGTACGCCTTGTATGTCCACGGCAACAGCGACACGACCGGTGCGATCCGTGGGGTCGAGACCATCGCGACCGGGCTGAAGTGGAAGCGCCTTCGGGAGCCGCTGTCGACCATCGGCGAGGTAGATGCCGCTGTACGCGAGGCCTGTTGGGAGCTCGGCGCCACAGCTGCGGCCAGCCTGATGAAGAGACCTGGAGGGACCGGCCGAAGGCGAGTGCTGTCTGGACGCGTCAGCGGACGGGAGGCATNGCGTGCCAGGGGTCCCAGGTGGACCAGGCCTGCCAGTTCGGCAGGCCGTCGTCGCACAGCCAGNTCCATGAATGCCAAACCGTGCCGTCTCGGTCTATACCAACGAGCTCTTGGTGGCGGTCGGAGTGGGAGCCGGCGGCGATGGCGGTGAGCCACCCGGTCCGCACGGGGCGGGTGGTCGTGTCGGAAGCGACGGTCAGGCGCTGCTCTGCTCCGGTAGCGGCATGTGTGGGGGCGTGGTGTCGTCGCGTGGAGTGGTCATGTCCGTCCAGTCCGACCAGCCGGGCTCGGGCCAGTACCACCGGTGTCGCATCCGGCCGGTGGCGTCGAGCGCGTATACCTCCAGGTGACCTTCGGTGAGGGAGGACACCGCGATGTCCGTCGCTGTCATGCCCAGGCGGGTTAGCTTGTGCCAGTCGGACCATTGCGGTTCGGGCATCCACCAGCGGTGCCAGACCTCGCCCTCGACGAGGACGAACAGTTCCTGGTGGGCTCGTCCATGGGAGCCCACCGCGATGGCGTCGAGTGGCCGATCCCAGGGCCCGGCCATGTGGTGCCAGTCGGACGTACGTAGTCGGAAGTCCCGTTGAGTTGATCGACGTTGGCGGTGGCTGGGGGGACTGGGTGTGGCCTGATGGTCTCCGTGGGTGACGGTTCGCTGGTCGGGATGGTTTGCTGCGGTGCGTGGCGGTTGTCGAGTCGGGTGTTTGCGGCGTTGCTGGTGGTGAGGCGCTGGCGGATGTGTTGGTGGAGAACGGCCGTCTGCGAGTCGAGCTCGCGGAGCTGAGGACGGAGCATGCCCGGCTGCTCGCGGGACAGCTCCACCAGGGCCGCACGCACCTCATCCACGGTGGCCTCCCCGAATTGGATGTTCACGGAGAAGTTGAACTCATCCCGACCGCGCATGGCCTCGTCGAGCCCGCCTTCGGTGAGGTCAACGGCGGTGTAGGCCAGCAGTTGCGCGGGCTGGTAGCGGCCGGTAGCCACGATGCGGTCCCACTCCGGCGTCCCCGGATACGGGCGGAACTCGAAGACGGAGGCCCGGAAGTTCCCCGGCTGGCCGTCGGCCACCTCCCACAACTCCCTGACGTGGCGGACGGTGGCCGCCAGCTCCTCCCGCGTCTCGGTGGGGAAGCCCAAGATGAAGTATCCCTTCACCGAGATGCCGCGCTCGTTGAGGCGGCGGACCACGGAGCGGGTCATGTCCGGGGTGATCCGCTTACCCATGTACTTCAAGAGCCGTTCACTGCCGGACTCGACGCCCAGGGCAACTTCGCGCAGGCCGTTGGCGGCCAGCACATCCAACAGGGCGTTGTCGACCCGATGCAGGATGTTGATGCGGCCGGTGGCGTCCCAGACGAAGCGGTCCCCGAGGCGAGCGGCGGTGAAGGCCTCCATGCACTGGCGGNTGAACCGCTCGTAACCGAGAAAAAGATCATCGACGAAGCGGAAGGCGGTCACGCCGCCTGTGGCGTGCAGCACCTCCATCTCCGCGATGATGCCGGCCGGGGTGCGGGTGCGGATGGTGATGTCTGGGTTGGCGCTAACAGCAGCGCCGCAGAAGGAGCAATCGTAAGGACACCCGCGGGCACCGACCATGTTGGCCTCGACGCGGCCGTCTGGCGCCTGGTACGGGTCGCCCACCAGAAACCGGCGGTCGACGAAGGGCAGGCGGTCCACATCCGGGCTCAGGTGGTGGCCCGCGCCCGGACGGCCGCCGGTGACAGGCTGGCGAAGGATGGGATCGAGCCACATCACGCCGGGCAGGTCGGCGCGGGAGCGTTTGTCCTGCAACAGCTCAGCCACGCGGGTCTCGCCCTCGCCCAGCACCAGGGCCTCCAGCGCCCCGAAACGGGGGTCGGTGATGATGGCGGCAGGCATGGCCTTGGCCTGGTGCCCGCCGATCATGACCATGATGTCCCGGTCCAAGCCGGCGGCGATTTCGGCGCTCACCTCGTAGGTGGGGGCCAGGAGGTTGAAACCGGCCCAGCGCGGTCCGAGGCGGTTCACCAGTTGATAGGTCTCTTTGACGCCGAGCCCCAAAGCCTCGGCGTCGAGCACGCCGACGTTGAAGCCTTGGGCCGCCGCGTAGGTTGCGATGTAGGCCATGCCCAACACGGGCAACGTGAAGTCGTTTACCCGTGGGCGGACGCCGTAGTCACGCAGCGGGGCGTTAATAAAAACGGCGTCGAGCGGCTGGTTCAGGTCGGCGCCCAGGACGGGGCCGTCATCCAATGTCTCCACGGTATGAACCCCAAGCGAGGGTCAGTATGGTCAAGGTTGATAGGTGTTCCCCCGCCAGATGCCGCCACTGGGCACCGAAGGCACGCTCATTGTTGAACCAATGGTGCGCTGGGGCAGCTCGCCCCGCCCACGTGCGTACGGCCAGATCGGCGTAGGGGTAGAGGTCCCAGGTATTGGTGTAGTCAGCAACAGCAGCGCCGGCCGTCCAAGGGCCAATCCGCTGGACGCTTTGCAATTCGTCGACCAGGGCAGCCAGGGGTAGGCGGTTCCAGTTTTCGCCGTGGGCCAGGTAGGCCGTAGCGGCGGCCCGCAGCGCTGGCCGCTTGAAAGCTAGCCCTAGTTCTCCGTACTGCTCGTCGTCTAGCTCTAGGATTTTTTCGGGGCTCGGAAACAGGCCGAACGCGCCACCGTCCGGCAGCGCCACTTGCTCGCCGTGGGCCGCACATAGTGCCCGGTAGAGCTTCTTGGATTGCCCCGCCCGGATGACTTGACGCAAGATCGCGGTCGCTAGGGCCTCCCACAGCGAGGGGTTGCGGAAACGTCCCACCAGCCCGAGGCCAGCCAGCTCCTTGGCGAGCTCCGGCACTTCGCTAGCTGCTCCCTCCGGCAAGCCGAAGACATCCGCCAGCGGCTCCGCCGCCTCATCGCCCAGTGCCGCGAGCGTCAATTTGCCGCCGTGAACCTCCGCCAAGACCGGGCCGCCAGGCAACGCAAATACGCGGCGTACCCCATCTGCTGCGGGAAGCCAGGCGGGGTACTCGGTCATCCAGCGGTCTGCGGCAAACGGCATGAGGAAACTCCGGAAGTACGACGGTATTGGGCGAAGATATTGGCGCTATTATCTCATGGCGTCACTCCGGGGTAGGCGACTGTCCAGGGCTTGCAGGCCAGCGAGCACCCGTTTTAGAACTGCCATGTCATCGAAAACCAACCCAGGATCGGCACGTGCAACCGTAGCCCGACGGTGCGGGAGAAGCGGGTGCGACTCCTGGGATTCGGGCGGTGCCGGTGCCTCAATCTGGCACCAGGTCACTTTGCCAACTCCGGTGGGTGATGGGCAGTAGGCTGCCGCCGTGCTCAGGGCTTCGACAATGTGAAGGCCCCGGCCACTCTCACCGTGAAGATACTGAACCTGAAGTTCGGGCGGCTTCGGGTTGCGATCCCAGACTTCAAGTATGAGGCTCCCGGCGGCCCAACTGATGCGCATGGATACGATGGGCCTTGAGCCGCCGCCGGAACTTTGGGTGGCCCGGACGGCATTAGTAATGAGTTCTGAAATCAACAGGGCCGTGGTGTCGAGAAGATCTGTAAGCCTCCAGTCCTCCAGCAGCTCGGCCGCCGCTTGCCGCGCCAAGGCCGGGGCCGTGGTGGTGGCGGCGAACCTGGTGGACGCTCGCGCGCAGGTGAGCGGCTGGCTGGGGTGCAGTGCTGGCCGGAAGGTTCATGTCGACCTCGGCGAAGGGACGGCGGGCGTTACGGTGAGCACCCGCGCGCCCAACACCTCGATCTCCACTTCGATGGCCTGCCGGACGGCGGGCAAGGGAGAGAGGTGATCGAGACTTGCCACCAGGACCCCGGCGGCTTCCGACCTCATGACGGCTTCGAGGAGGACCGTGAGGCCGGGACGCACGATGCGCCCCGGGGGAATGGAACGGTCGACAAAAATTTCTGCCAGGGCCAAGCCTTCGGCCTGCGCGTGGGCGGTGAGCTGGTCGTGGAGCCGGTCGATTTCGGCTTCGTCGGCGTGCTCGGAGCTGATGTAGCCGTACACCGTCCGCGCCGACTGGCACTCCGCCGAGGACGGCGGGCGGCCGTTCATGAGGCGGTGAAGCGGGTGGTGGCCTGGCTGCTCGGAAGGAACCCCGGCCAGATGAGGAAGGCCCGGCGGGACAGGCTAGCGGCAGGGGNGCGGCGCTGGCGGGCCAGCATCCGCCGCGCCTCGCCGTGCAACCGGCGCAGTTCCGCGGTGACGGCTTCGGTTCGCTCTTCCAAGGCTGCCTGCTGTACAGCGGTGGTGGGCAGGTCGCCCGCGTCGCAAGCGAGGACGACGCCAGCGGCTTCCAGCCGTCCCAACGCTGCCCCGAGCCCTTCGGTGATGAGCCGCAGCGCCGCACTGCCCGGCGGCCCCAGTACGGAGTCTTGCCTTCCGGTGTTTGCATCCACCGGTGCCTCCAATCCTGGCAGGAAGATCCACTGATGTGGACGGGCGCCCGAGGCCGGGGAGCAGGGTCCTCTACCCGGCCCCGGGCGCCTTGGTCCTCAGCGTGAGCGGGCGGGACGGATGCGGCCATGCCGGGCCATGTATGACGGCTATACGTGCCGCCGCCAGTTCCCCACCTGGCGTGACCAATGCCCCTTTACGCTGCTGCCGAGCGCACTTGGATGACCACGAGTGGGAGCGGCCGGGGGCATGGACAGGGCATCAGGCCGGTACTGCCGCTCCTGCGGGAGCCGTCTCGCCCGCGACAACGCGGCCGGGTCCTGTGCCCCCTGCCAGCGCAAACAGGAGCAGCTGCGCCTTCAGGCCCCGGTGGTGCCTGATCACTTCTGGCAGACCGATGAACTACGCGACGCCCTGGCCAGCTGGCACATGGGCCGGGTGATCGCCGCCTACCGCCGCAACCCCTGGCACGGCCGGGTGCTGGCGCAGGAACTGGTTGGCGGCTGGGCCGACCTCTCCCAGGTGCAGCTATCCCGCATCGAGTCCGGCCCGCCGATCAAGGACCTGGACCGGCTGATGATGTGGGCGCGCACCTTGCGCATCCCCGCTCATCTGCTGTGGTTCCAGCTCCCCGAGCAGCGCCCCGCACCTGTAGCGGCGGCCCCGACGCCGCCGGTACCCGCGGGGCCGGACCTGCCGGCGCTGCTGGGCAGCCTGACGGCTGGGCGCCTCCCGTTGGCCGCCGGCGAGACCCGTAGCCCCACCATCGGCATTTCCGCCTTCGAGGGCATGACTACGGGCCAGAGCGCCGAACTGCTGCTGAAATTGTTCTTGCAGCTTGACGACGAGTTGGGCGGCGACAGCCTGTATCTGCCCCTATCCCGGTACGTGGCCCGGATGGCCGTGACGGTGGAGCAGGACCCCGGTGATGGTTTGCTCGCTTTCGGCCAGCTCGCCCAGATGACGGGGTGGCTGGCGCTGGACGCTGACCACCACGCCCAGGCCCGCCGCTACTTCACCACCACCATCTACGTGGCCCATGAGAGCGACGAACCGGGCCTGGCCGCCAGCGCCCTGGGTTATATGAGCCTTCAGGAGACCTACCGGGGGCGGCGGGGGCCGGCGCTGTCGCTAGCGCAAACCGCGCTCGCCTCCGGGACGGCCGGGCTTACGCCGCTGACCAAGACGATGTTGGGTACNCGCCTGGCTCGGGCCCAGGCCGGCGTTGGCGACCAGGACGGCTGCCGCCGCACCTTGGACGCCGCCCGTACCGACTTCGAGGCCGCCGGCCACCGGGACGAGCCCATGTGGGTGTCCTACGTCGACGAGGTAGAGGTAGCCGCCCAGGAAGGCGCCTGCCTGCTGGAACTGGGCCAAACCGGCGAGGCCGCCTCGGCGCTGACGCAGGCCATTGGCCTGCTTACCCAGCGCACACCCCACCGCATCCGGGACCAGGTGCATTACCTGTCCCGGCTGGCGAAGTGCCACTTGAAGGCGGGCGACGTTGAGCAGGCCTGCCAGACGGCGGCCGATGCCCTCTCCCTGAGCGAAGCCATCGGCTCGACGCGGGTAGCTCTGCGCCTGAAAGAATTTGCGGACGGGCTTGAGCCCTTCGGCACCGTGCCCGCGGCGCGGGACTTCGGCGAGCGGTTCCGCCTGGCGACCGCTGGCCCCGGCAGTTAGCCCACGAGGCCGAAGACGGCCGCTTGGAGGGCGCGGGGCCGGGTGAGGTCCGGCAAAACGGCTTCGGCCCCAGCGGCCTCGAGGTCCGCCACGGTGCTGCCGCCGGTGGCAACGCCCACCGCCCGCACACCAGCATCGTGGGCGCCCTTGACATCGTGCGGCGTATCCCCGATCACCACCACCCTGGGCCGGGGGAAGCTCACCTGGTGGGCGGCCTCGGCCCGCTTAACCGCCAGCCGGACCAACACGGCCCGGTCGCTGTCGTCGTCGCCGTAGCCGCCCACGGCCAGGTCTAGATGCTCCGTGAGCCCGAAGGCGGCCAGCTTGACTTCGGCGATGGAGTGCAGGTTGCCCGTCACGACAGATTGCACAACACCATCGGCAACGAGAGCCGCGATGGCCTCCCCAGCACCGGGCAGGCTGCGGCCGGCGCCCCGCATCCGGTCCTGGAGCTGCCGGGCCGCCTCGCCCAGGGCGTCGTAGAAGGCCGGTAGCAGCGGCTCCGGCTCGGTGATCCCGCCGAGTTGGAGCGTCTCGATAATGATCGCCCGCTCCGTGCGGCCGGTCATGTCGGCCAGCTGTTCCATGGGGCTGCCCGTTACCAGCTGGTAGGCGCGGGCGTAGATGTCCCGGCTGACGCCCTTGATCTCTAGCAGGGTGTGGTCGACGTCCCAAAGGATGAGGGCCGGTGCGGTCACCCGGTCATGATCCCACATCGAAGGAACGGCGGGTGGTGACCGCCGGCTCCCGTCCGGTGGACTTTTGGCCGCTACACTCTCGATCACGTTGATACCCAGGCGGCATCCCACGGGAGCGATCACATGCCGGAGCTGGCCGCGCCTTACTGCGAGTGCGGCACCCGGCTGGCCGCCGACAACGCCGGCCCCCGCTGCACCGGATGCCTGGGGCGAGTCCGCCGGGAAGCCGAAGGCCCGCCGGCGCTTCCGGATCACTTCTGGCAGACCGATCAACTCCGCGACGCCTTCGCGGCCCAGCACATCGGCCTGNTCTCCGTGGCCTACCGCCAAAGCCCGTNCCACCGCCGGCCCATCAGCCAGGAGCGGCTTGGTGGGTGGCTCAATTTGACCCAGGCCCAGGTGAGCCGGATCGAGAGTGGCCCGCCCATCCGGGACTTGGACCGCCTGACGCACTGGGCCAGGACACTTCGGCTGCCGCCTGCCCTGCTTTGGTTCGACCTTCCCGGGCAACCGCGGGTACCCCTGGCGGCGTCTTCCACGCCGGCCTGGATGGGTGGACCGGGTTACGGCTCCATCGCTGCCACCGTCGAGGGTGGAGCCCTGGAGACGATCCGCGCCGCCGCCCTGGCCTTCCGGGCTGCCGACCGCCAGCTCGGGGGCGGGCGGCTGTACCCAATGGTAGTGCGGTTCATCCAGACCGAAGTTGCTCCGCAGCTGGTGGGCCACCAGCACCCGCCGTCGGCGGTATTTTCGGCGGCCTCGTCGCTGACGGACATGGCCGGCTGGCTGGCCTACGACGACGAGCGGGGCGACCTCGCGGGGCAGCACTTCGTGCAGGCCTTCGGCCTTGCCACCGCCGCCGGCGACCAAGCCCTGAGTGCCCAAGCCCTCGTGAGCCAGAGTCACCTAGCCTTGGAGGATGACCGTCCCCGCGACGCCGTCCGGCTGGCCGAGGCTGGCCTTGCCCTGGTGCCGGATGATCCGGGCTGCGGCGCATTGCGTACCCGGCTTCATGCCATGAAGGCCAGGGGCAGCGCCTTGGCCGGAGCACCGGCCGACTGCTTGACCGCCCTCCGGGCCTCCGTACTGGAACTGTCACGTGCCGCCACCGGTGGCCACGAGTGGCTGAGCCCATTCGACGAAGCAGCGCTGGCCGCTGAGGCCGCCATTTGCTTGCGGGATCTTCGTGACCTTGCCGGAGCCGAGCGCCAGGTTGCCCGCGTGCTGGAGCTTCGAGGCCCCGACCGGGTTCGTAGCCGGGCCTTCGGGAACCTGACCTTGGCCACGGTGCGTCTTGGGGCCGGCGACCTTGAGGGGGCGTGTGAAGCCGGCGGCCAGGTGCTCGACGTGACGCCGCATCTGGCATCCGATCGCGTCGTCGGCCAGCTTCGGGCCCTTGGCCACCGGCTTGAACCTCACGGAGCTGTTGGGCCCGTAGCCAATTTTCTTGGGCGGATGACCACGACGTTGCCACGACCCCGGCAGGCTGAGGCTTCATGAACATCGAACAGGAGTGGGAGGCCAGCTACGCCGGCCGCGATGCCGCCGAGTTCGCCCACCTGGCCGAAGGCAACGCCCGCCAGGCCCGCAAGCGGGTATCGGCTGATGCTCTGATCCGCGACGAAGCCGGCCGCCTCCTGCTGGTTGATCCGACATACAAGCCGGATTGGGATCTACCGGGCGGGATGGCTGAAGCCAACGAGCCGCCGCGGGACGCCCTGCGGCGCGAGCTGAAGGAAGAACTCGGTCTTGATCCGCAGGTGGGTGACCTGCTGTGCGTGGACTGGGTTTCACCGCATGGGCCGTGGGATGACCTGCTGGCCTTCGTCTTCGACGGCGGCGCCCTCACCCAGCAGCAAGCGCAGGGGCTGCGCTCCGTGGACCCGGAGCTGGCGGCCGTCCGCTTCTGCTCCCCGGAGGAGGCGGCCCAGCTACTCCGGCCGTATGTATGGCGGCGGGTACACGTAGCACTCGCCGTGCTGGGCGGAGGAGGTGTCCGCTACCTCCAGGACGGCCATAGTTGACCGTCCTGGTGCTGCTGGGACGGTCGTTCAACAGAAGTACAGGCACTTTGCACCAGCCT
The DNA here is from genome assembly GCF_000732115.1 of Frankia sp. CeD. NCBI lineage: Bacteria > Bacillati > Actinomycetota > Actinomycetes > Frankiales > Frankiaceae > Frankia > Frankia sp. CeD. Next base: position 551 of record NZ_JPGU01000038.1, on the reverse strand, counting down.
GCCGCCCTCGACAACTCCGCGCGAGCCTGGGCGGTGGAGCTGGCCCGCGCAGCCTGGCGCATGTTCGTCGTCGTCTGCCTGGCCATCGAGGTCACGCATTGCGTCCTGAGTGGTCGCAAGCGGCCCCGGCACCGCCGCTTGCCGAGCATCCGGCCGCCCTGAAGCGGCGCAAATGAAAAAGCGGCTGCCCGCTGGAACGGGAGCCGCAATAAGCACTAACGGAAAAACTCACTCTTAGCTTGTAAGTATTCGGCGATGGCGTGGAGGGGCTGGTTCCGCCGTGTGGCGGTGTCGTGGCTGTGGCGGGAGTCGGGCGGAGTGTCCGCGGGATGCTGGTGGGGGGTTGTGGGCTCTTCGTGATACGTCGGGTGTAGTTCCTGATACCGAGGACGCTGGTGATGTGTCCTGGGTGGTGTGTCTGTTCTGTCTGTCACCGATGATGTCACCGAGGTGGCGTACTGGCGTGGGCGTGCCGAGCGGGCCGAGGAGTGTGCGGAGAAAGCCGAGGCCCGTGTCGGGCAGCTGCAGCTGCGGGTCGAGGAGTTGAGCGA
>NZ_JPGU01000037.1:0-41502 GCF_000732115.1 Frankia sp. CeD | reverse complement strand
AGTACGAGGTCGTCGGGTTGTGCCCGCCGGGCGGCGGGGGGCAGGTCATCCTCGGTGGGGTCGTGGACCGGGACGGCACGCTGCCGGTCAACCCCTCCGGGGGGTTGAAGGCCAAGGGTCATCCGGTTGGTGCCACCGGGGTGTCCCAGCATGTGATGGCGGTCCTGCAGCTCACCGGCACCGCCGGGGCGATGCAGATCCCCGGGGCCACCGTCGCCGGGGTGTTCAACATGGGTGGCCTGGCGGTCGCCAACTATGCGAGTGTCCTGGAGCGTGTGCGATGAGTGATCTCACCGGGAAAAGTGACCTGACCCTGAAGGCGGTGTTCGTCGACGCGTTGGACCGGTTCGGTGCGCGTCCCGCCCGTTTCGGCCGGCGGCGGGTAGACGGCGGCAAGTACCGACTGGTGGGTGACCCATCCCGCGACGGTATGGCCGTCGCTGGTGAGCACGGGCAGGCCCGGGGCGCCGGGGTCGTCGGTGAGTGCATGCAGGGCGGTGGCGACACTGTCGTCGACGGTGAGGGCGGGAGGGCGGACAGCGAGGTCGCCAGCGGCGCGCTGCTCGGCCCGGGCGTCGGTCTCGAGGGCGTGGGTGACGGCCGGTGTGGTGATGATCCCCTGGTAGTGCCCGTGTCCGTCGGTGACGGGGCGGGCGGGGAACGGCGAGCCGGCGAGCAGGGCGGCGACCTCGGAGAGGAGCGCGCCGGCCGGGACCGGCGGGGGCGGTGACCGCATCGCGGCGGTGGCCGGGATGGCCCGCAGGCGGCGCAGGTCGTGGGAGGCGTCGAGGTCGACGCCACGGCGGGTCAGCTTCAGGGNGTAGATGGTGTCGGTGCTCAGGAGCCGGCTGGTCAGGGTGGCGACGACGACGGCGGNCATCAGGGGGAGGATGATCGTGTACTCGCCGGTGAGCTCGAACAGGATGAGCACGGCGGTGATGGGCGCGCGGGCCGCGCCGGCGAAGACGGCACCCATGCCGACCAGGGCGTAGGCCCCGACAGGGGCGATGGTGCCCGGGGCGATATGGTGGGCGAGGGTGCCGAAGGCGGCGCCGGTGGACGCGCCGATGAACAGGGACGGGGCGAAGACGCCGCCGGAGCCGCCGATGCCGATGGTGAGACTCGTGGCCACGATCTTCCCGCCGATGAGGACGAGCAGGAACCACAGGGCGTACCCGCCGTGAACGGTGTGTTCGAGGACCGGGTAGCCGACGCCATACATCTGGGGCAGGGCGAGCAGGACGGTGCCGAGGAGCAGGCCGCCGACAGCGGGGCGTAGCCATTCGGGGCCGCGCCAGGCCCAGTCGCAGAGGTCCTCGATGAGATAGAGCAGGCGGGTGAACAGCACGCCGGTTAGGCCGGCCACCACGCCGAGCAGGATGAACAGGGGGNATTCGCCCTGGCTGTGAAGGGCGAAGGTGGGCAGGCTGAGAAAGGGAGTGTCACCGAAGGCGGCGCGCCCGATGACGCTGGCGGTGACGGCGGCCAGCACGACGACGCCGAAGGCCTCGGCGGTGAAGGNCCGCAGGATCACCTCCAGGGCGAACAGGACGCCGGCGACGGGGGCGTTGAAGGTGGCGGCGATGCCGCCGGCGGCGCCGCAGGCGACGAGGATCGGCAGCCGGCGGCCCGGCACGCGCAGGAGCTGGCCGAGAGCCGACCCGAGGGACGCGCCGATCTGCACGATCGGGCCTTCCCGGCCGACCGACCCTCCGGCACCGATGCACAACGCCGAGGCCAGTGACTTCACCGCCGAGACGCGGGGGGAGATGCGGCCGTCGCGTTCGGCGACGGCGGACATCACTTCGGGGACTCCGTGGCCGCGGGCCTCCCGGGCGAACCGGTGGATGAGCGGTCCGTAGACCAAGCCTCCGATCACCGGGACGGCCAGCAGGAACCAGAAACCCAGGTCCGGGATGTGGGGGTTGGGCAGCCGTCCGCCGACCGAGCAGTCCGCCCGGCCGCAGAACACCTCTGTGAAGAGGTTGATCAGCCCGCGGAAGGCGACCGCGCCGAGCCCGACCCCCGCGCCGATCATGACGGCCAGGGCCGCGAGGACGGCGCCGGCTCGGTGCTGGTAGATCTCCGGACGGGCTGCCCATCGGGTGGAGATCCCGCGTGACGTCACCGGCATGTTTGCACCATACAACTGTTGCTTTGTGCTTGCCATGATCCGGTCCGAGTAGNGATCGCGTTGCGCGGTAAAACGGTGACATGGCATGCCCGCCGGATGGCTCCGCCCTGCCGCCCTCGGTTCCCGACCCCGCGGGAGTGCCGGGCGTGGACGTCGACGAGGTCACCGATGCGGTCCTGACGGCATCCCGGCTGCTGGTGGCGGTGTCGGCCCGCTCGATCGCCGCCGTCGGCGAGGATGTCACCCTGCCGCAGTTCCGGATGCTCGTCGTGCTCGCCGGGCGTGGACCGCAACGCGCCGGGGAGCTCGCCGAGTCGCTTGACGTGCACCCCTCCACGGCCACCCGGATGGCCGACCGGCTCGTCGTTGCCGGGCTGATCCTCCGGGTCGGCAACCCGCGTAACCGGCGGGAGGTCATCGTCGAGCTGACCGGGCCGGGCCGGCGCCTCGTCGACGAGGTCACCGCCCGGCGCCGGGCCGAGATCGCGACGATCGTCGCCCGGCTCGCTCCGGACGTGCGGGGCAGCCTGGTCGGCGCGTTGCGCGCCTTCGCGGACGCCGGCGGCGAACCGGCGGCGATATCCGGTCGGGACGCCTCGGCCCTCGGCTGGACCTGACCGGCCTTCGCGGGTGGCCGACAAAATCTTCGACCCAAATCTTCGACGTCACGTAGAACATTCGGTCGGGAAGGCTCCTACACTCTGACGGCATGGAGGCGTCCGCCGGAGCGGGGGCACGCGTGATGCGAACAACCGTGTTCGCCGGCACATGCGTGGCCCTCTCCGCGCTTGCCCATCTCGCCGGGCACGGTTCCGCCCCGGCCGGGCCGGGTGGAGATCCCCTGGGGTATCTCATCCGAATCATCGCCGAAAGTGACGGGTTCGCGTCACACCGTGTCGCCGGGGTAGTACCNAGTCTGGAGTTCTCCCATGCCCTACATGCCGGCGCCTCGCGCCACCCGGTTCCGCCGTGGCCTGTCCACCCCCGCCGGGACCGACCGCCCGTTCCTTCCTCCCGGCCGGACATTCCTCGTTCCCGTCCTCCCCCTCGTCCTTCTCGTCGCTCTCGTAGCGATCTCCAGCTGTTCCTCGGGAGGCTCCTCGGCGGGCCCGTTGGTGCGCGGCGCATCCACGTCACCGAGCGCGGGGATCCGCGGCACCACGCTCGGCGCACCGATCGCGATGCCGGACCTGCGTCTGACGGACACCGCCGGGCGGCCCTACGACCTGCGCCCGCATGCCGCGGGCCGGCTCACCCTGCTGTTCTTCGGCTACACCCACTGCCCGGACATCTGCCCGACGACGATGGCCGATCTCGCCGCCGCGTTGACGCAGGTCTCCCCGGCCGTGCGCCGGCAGACGAGCGTCGTGTTCGTCNCCTCGGNCCNGGCGNGGGACNCCCCGCCGGTGATCCGCCACTGGCTGGACATGTTCGACCACACCTTCGTCGGCCTGACCGGTGACGTGAAGACCATCGACACCGCCGCGCGCAGCGTCGGGGTGCCGCTGGAGCCGCCGCGACGGCAGGCCGACGGGAGCTACACCGTGGACCACGGTGCTCAGGTCCTGGCATTCACGCCGAAGGGCCAGGCGCGTGTCGTCTACCTCGCCGGCACCCCGGTGGCCGACTACGCCCATGACCTCCCGCTGCTCCTGCGGGGCGACGCGTGACCGGCGACGCGCCGACCGACGCGCCGACCGACGCGCCGACCGACGCGCCGACCGGAAGCCCGGGAGCCGCGCCGGTCGACGAGCGCGGACGGCCGGGGCCGGACCGCCGTCGGCTGCTGGGCGGCGCCGGGCTGCTCGGCCTCGGTGGCGGAGTCGTCCTCGGCACGGGGGTCGCCCTGGGCACGCAACGCCTGCTACCGGACCGGCCGAACCCGGTCGAGGCGGCTCGCCGCGCCGCGGTGGCCGCCGTGGCCGGTGACGGCCGTCACCAGCCCGGGATCGCCGAACGGGCCCCCGCGCATCTGATCTTCACCGCCTACGACCTGATCTCGACCGAGCCGACGGCGGTCCGATCCGCCCTCGCCGCGCTGCTGCGGACCTGGACGTCGGCCTCGGCGGTGTTGATGCGCGGCGAACCGACCGCCGGCGCCGAGCGGGACACGGCGGGGCTCGGGCCGGCCGCCTTGACGGTCACCGTCGGGCTCGGCGCGTCAGCGTTGCGCCGCGCCGGCCTCGACACGCGGATTCCCGGTCCGCTCGCGGACATCCCTGCCCTGCCCGGCGACCGGATCGACGCGGCCCGTGGCGGCGGGGACCTCGCCGTGCAGGTCTGCGCGGAGGACCCGATGGTCGCTTACTCGGCGGCCCGCCAACTGCGTCGCATCGCCGCTGCGTACGTCCAGCCCCGCTGGGTGCAGCGAGGGTTCCAGCGCACCGCGGCCGGTGCCGCCGACCCCGATGCCACCCCGCGTAACCTGATGGGGCAGGTCGACGGCACCGACAATCCCCGGCCGGGCACGGCACAGTTCGACCTCGCGGTGTGGGCCGCCGACGGGCCGGCATGGATGCGAGGCGGGACCTACGTCGTCTGCCGGCGGATCCGCATGCTGCTCGACAGCTGGGACCGGCTGACCGAGGCGGCGCAGAGCGAGGTCATCGGCCGGCGCAAGTCCGATGGCGCACCGCTGTCCGCCCCGCCCGCCGACCAGGGCGGGGGCGAGACGACAGCGCCGGACTTCGCCGCCCGCACTGCCGACGGCCGGCCCGCGATCGCCGTCAACGCCCACATCCGACTGGCCCATCCGCAGTTCCACGGCGGCGTCGCGATGTTCCGCCGCGGCTACTCCTACGACGACGGCCTCGACGCCACCGGTGAACCGGACGCGGGGCTGTTCTTCCAGGCCTACCAGGCCGACCCACGTACCGCCTTCGTTCCCGTCCAGCGCGCCCTCGCCGCCTCCGACGCGTTGAGCACCTTCATCCGGCATACCTCCAACGCCCTGTTCGCCATCCCNCCCGCCCCGCCGCCGGGCGGCTTCCTCGCTCAGCAGCTCCTCGATGGCGCATGAGCGCACCCCGACCTCGCGGAGACACCATGACCCGGGACACCTCATCTCTGATCGATCTCGGCGAGCGCGGAAGGCGTGGGCGCCGTGCCCGGGTCGCGCTGGCCGCTGTCACTGTCATGGCGGGGGCGGCGGCCGCGGCCACCTGGTGGACCCGCCGCCAGCCGACGACACCCCTGTTGCCGGTTTCGTGGTGCCGCTGGGGCCAGGGCGACGGGCCGCCCCCGCTGACCCCGGCGCGTCTGGTGGACACCTGGCAGCTTGACGCGGCCGCGCTCGCCTTCCTCGTGCCGGTCACTGTCCTGTACCTGTGGGGCGTCGCCCGGGTCCGCGCCCGCCATCCCGCGCGGTCCTGGCCCTGGCCCCGCACCTGCGCCCACCTCGCCAGTGTCGCGGTGGTGGTCCTCGCGACGAGCAGCGCCGTCGGCGTCTACGATGAAGCGCTGTTCAGCATGCACATGGTCCAGCATCTGATGCTGATCATGGTGGCGCCACCGCTGTTCGTCGCGGGCCGGCCCCTCATCCTCCTGCTGCACGCTGTCGGCAACCCCCTGCACACCAGGGTCCGTAAGATGATCCGCTCATGGCCGGTCAGCGTCCTGGTCTCCCCGCCCGCCGCCCTCGCCGGCTACGCCATCACGATCATCGGAACCCACCTCACCGGCTTCATGAACGAGGCGATGGCCCGGCCCTGGCTCGGCCAGCTCGAACACGTTCTCTACCTCGCTGCCGGCTACCAGTTCTTCGTGCTGCTCGTCGGCGACGAACCGATCCGCTGGCGGTTGTCCATGCCCGGCCGGCTCGCGCTCGTCATCCTGTCCATGGGCGTCGACACCCTCGTCGGCGTCGTCCTGCTACAGTCCCGCACCCCGATTGCCATGGCACCGCACACCTGGGGCAGCAGCCCCCTGCTGGACACTCAGACCGGCGGCGCTATCATGTGGGTCGTCGGTGACGGGATCATGGTTGTGCTCATCGTGCTGCTGTTTCGGGTATGGACGCGTAAACCCGAGCCGGTGCGCCGGGCCCGTTCGAGCTGGCTGGAACGGGCCCGTACCGCGACCTTTGCCACCCACACCGGCCACGAACCCGCCCCCACCACCATGGTGGTCGCCAGACCGGCCGCCCGGGCGCGATCCGTCGACCTCGACGATGATGAGGCGAGCTGGCGGGCGTACAATGACTGGCTCGCTCGCCTGGACACGACCCGTTGACCTGGGCGGGCACGACCGTTGACCGGTGCGACCGCGGTAGCCGAGACCGTGGCAGCCTCAGCGGCAGGACCGCCTCCCGGTCGTCATGGATCGGTCCTCTCCCGTTCCCTGCTCGCCACTGGGTGGCGAGCGGCGGGCTGATGGACGTACAGCTCGCGCCGCCGCGGGGTCATGGCCGCGGGGACGGGCTCCGGCAGCCGGTAGCGGGCGGGATGCTGGTGCTCGGCGTACAGCCGGCCGGCATTGTAGACCCGGGGGAATTTCCAGAGCATCCGTGGGAAGTTCGTCTGGCCACGCGCCAGGTTCGCGGCGACGATCCGGGCGGTCGCGGCAAGCGCCTTCGCGCCCAGGTGTTTGCGGTTGAGGACCGCCTGGGTGGCGACGAGCTCGCGGTAGAAGCGGTCGAGGGGGAGCCGGGTGGGGACGACGGCGTGCTGGATGTCGAACAGCCGGTAGTCCAGGGTGGTGAGCCGCCGGGACTGGGTGTGCCAGATCTCCGTACCCGGATAGGGGGTGCACACCGTGAGATGCACGATTTCCGGCACCGACAACGCCCATTCGCGGACGAGACGGAACTGCTTCTCGTCCCAGTCCGGGTCGGCGATGAGGTTCACCGCGACCGTGATGCCGATCTTTCGGGCAACTTCGAGGGCGCGGATGTTCTCGTCCGGGGAGATCCGCTTGTGGTAGAGGTCCAAGCCGTCCGCGTCGAGGGCTTCCATGCCCAGAAACATGTATTCGAGGCCGAGGCGGCGCCAGCGCTCGAACACCTCGGGATGGCGCAGCAGGACGTCGCTACGGGTTTCCAGATAGTACCGTTTGCGAATCCCTCGGCGTTCGACCTGATCGGCGATGGCCATGCCGTGTTCAGGCCTGATGAAGGCGACGTCATCGACGATGAAGACGTTCGGTTCCCGGATGGCGGACAGTTCCTCGCCGGCCGCGTCCGGGGAGAGGCGGCGGTAGCTGCGGCCGTAGAAGGTCCAGGCGCTGCAGAAGGAGCAGTCCCATGGGCAGCCGCGAGTGAACTCGACCGAGGCGCACGGGTCCAGTTCCCCGATGAAGTAGCGGCGGCGGTGGGCCAGCAGATGGCGGGCCGGTAGCGGCTCGTCGAGGCCGGGTAGCAGGGCCGGGGNCGGGCCCGCCCCGTCGGCGGTGACCGCGCCCGGGACGTCCGCGAGACGGGCGCGGTCGGCTTCGAGGATGCGTGGGGCGACCACTTCGCCCTCGCCGCGCGCGACCACATCGAGTGCGCCGTCGCACTGCTTCAGCAGGTGCTCGGCGATGAAGGAGACGCTGTGGCCGCCGGCCACGACCAGGCAGTCGGGCAGTTCCCGCTTCGCCCGGTGCGCGAACTCGATGACCTCGGGGACGTTCGCGAGATAGTTCACCCCGAACATCACCGCGTCGGGACGGCACTTTCGCAGGTGGCGCGCGTAGGCGGCCGGTTTCTCCACCTGAAGATCGAGCATGCTCACCTCGTGGCCCGCGGCGAGCAGCGCGGCCGCCACCCGTTCCAGCCCCAGCGGTTCGAGCCGTAGGAAGATCTTCGAGTACATCAGCGCGCTGGGATGAACCAGCAGGACACGCATGTTGCTCCTCTCGCCTGTTCGGGGACGGATCTAGGTGTTCGAGGGCGGGCCTGGGCGGATCGGACTGATGCGGACTGATGCGGTCCCGCCCCGAACGTGCGTGCCGGGGACCCTGCGTGCCGGGTACTGCCCGTGGGTCGCCCGTGGGTCGCTCTCCGCCCGGGCGCCGACTCCGCGTCGCCTGTCATCTTCCTGTTCCTGCCCCGGGATGCCGGCATGACTCGGGAACGAACCTTACATTCGGCTGACAATGACGTCGGTGCGTCGGGCGACGGTCCTTCAACGGCACGAGAGACCGGCCGGGACCGGCCGCGACGAACGGGTTTGACGGTGGCGTGCACCGTCCATACCCAGACTCACGGTGCTGGTGCGAGCGGCGGTCGGCTGATCGATGGGNGGGAGGGAAGCGCAGCTATGTCACAGGTCGCGGACTATGTCCTGCAGCGGTTGACCGGCTGGGGNGTTCACCGCATATTCGGCTATCCCGGGGACGGCATCAACGGCTTCCTCGGGGCTTTCGACCGGGCCGGCGGTGATCCTGGGTTCCTGCAGACCCGGCACGAGGAGATNGCGGCGTTCATGGCCTGCGCGCACGCCAAGTTCACCGGTGAGGTAGGCGCGTGTGTCGCGACCTCCGGCCCGGGGGCGATCCATCTGCTCAACGGTCTCTACGACGCCCGGCTCGACCATCAGCCGGTGCTGGCGATCGTCGGCCAGCAGCGGCGGNCCTCCCTCGGCGCCCACTACCAGCAGGAAATCGATCTGATCTCGCTGTTCAAGGACGTCACCGAGTACGTGCAGTACTGCATGGCCCCGCCCAGCGCCCGTCATCTCGTCGATCGGGCGATGAAGACAGCGCTGTCCAGCCGGGCGCCGGTCTGCCTGATCTTCCCGGAGGATGTCCAGGAGGAGAAGTACACCGAGCCTCCGCATGAGCACGGGGCGGTGCGGACCAGCATTGGCTGGACGAAACCACGCATCCTGCCGGATCCGGACGAGGTGCGCCGCGCCGCCGCCGTGCTGAATCGGGGCCGCCGGGTGGCGATGTTGATCGGGCAAGGGGCGGCCGGCGCCCGCGAGGAGGTGACGGAGGCCGCCGACCTGCTCGGCGCGGGTGTCGCCAAGGCCCTGCTCGGCAAGGATGCGCTCCCCGATACCCTGCCGTTCGTGACCGGCCCCATCGGGCTGCTCGGCAGCGAAGCCAGCCACAAGATGGTGATGGGCGCCGACACGCTCCTCCTGGTCGGGACGAGCTTCCCCTACTCGGAGTGGCTGCCGCGGGAGGGCCAGGCCGCCGGCGTCCAGATCGATATCGACGGCCGGATGATCGGTATTCGTTATCCGATGGATGTTCATCTCGTCGGCGACGCGGCCGAGACGCTGCGCCAGTTGATTCCCCTGCTCATCCGCAAGGAGGACCGTTCCTGGCGGCGGTTCATCGAACGGGAGGTGGCGACCTGGCAGCGGGTGCTGGCGGACCGGGCCAGGCTGCGGGCGGATCCGATGAACCCGCNGATCGTCGCGTACGAGTTGGACAAGCGACTGCCCGATAACGCGATCCTCACCGCGGACTCCGGGTCGGCGACCACCTGGTGGGCCCGTTACCTGCGCATCCGTGGGGACATGAAGGCGTCGTTGTCGGGAACCCTGGCGACCATGCTGCCCGGAGTGCCCTACGCGGTGGCGGCGAAGCTGGCCTATCCGGAACGACCGGTGATCGCGTTCGTCGGCGACGGGGCGTTCTCGATGCTGGGCATGAACGAGCTGTTCACGGTCAAGCGGTACTGGGAGAGGATGAACACCGATCCGCGGCTGGTGTTCACCGTGTTCGTGAACGAGGACCTCAACCAGGTCTCCTACGAGCAGCNGGTGATGGCGGGTGATCGGATCAATGTCGAGACGCAGAAGATCCCGTATGTGCCGGCGGCGGATTTCGCCCGGCTCCTCGGTTTCACCGGGATCCGCTGCGACTCGCCGGACAAGATCGGTGCCGCGTGGGAACAGGCGCTGGCTGCGGACCGGCCGGTTGTGCTTGAGGTCGTTGTCGACGCGAAGGTGCCGCCGCTGCCGCCGCACGTCCGGCCCGAGCAGATGCGCAAGACCGCCCGGGCGTTCCTGCAGGGCGACCCAGAGGCCGTCGGCATCGCCGTGCAGGGCTTCAAGGGCAAGTGGCAGGAGGCGAGGGAGCACCTCCCGCACGCCGCCCGCAGGTAGTTTCCCCACCTGCGATCTGCCCGTTCCCGCCACCCCGCCCCGGGGAGGCCATCCCCTACCTCGGGCCCCTACCTCGGGAGGTAGCCGCTGTGCCGGCGATCGAGCGCCTGGGCATCGCGGCCTGTGCCGTGCCGAGGTGCCGTGTCGGCAGCTGTCGTGCCGGCAGCGGAACCCCTACGTCGTGCCGACAGCCGAGGGAGTGACAGCCCGGTCCGGGGAGTGGCGGGGCAGGGAAGGGGGCGGGCATGCCGGATGTGGAGGGCACGCGCCGATGACAGCGGAGCGGAGCGAGCGGGACGATAATCCGGGGCTGGTGCCGACGCTGCGTGAGTTCGCCCTGCTCGCGGACGGGGAACGGGGTGCGCTGATCGGCCCGGACGGCCGCGTGTGTTGGATGTGCGTGCCCTCGTGGGCGGACGACGCGGTGTTCTCGACGCTGATCGGTGGCGCCGGCTCCTACTCGGTGACTCCGGCGACCGCCTTCACCTGGGGCGGTTACTACGAGGACCGGTCGTTGATCTGGCACAGCCGGTGGGTGACGCGGGCGGGCGTGGCGGAGTGCCGGGAGGCTCTCGCCCTCCCCGGGCGGCGGCACCGTGCGGTGCTGCTGCGCCGGATTCTCGGGGTCGAGGGGACCGTGCCGGTGCGGGTGACGCTGGATCCGCGTCCNGGGTTCGGCCGGCGGGCGGTGGCGGGGCTGCGGCAAGACGGGCTGGACGGGCCGGACGGGCCGGACGGGGTGGAGGCCTGGTGCGGGCGAGTCGGCGAGCTGGAGCTGCGCTGGTCGGGACGGCTCGCGGCGGTCGCCCGGATCGACCATGATGCGGGCGGTGGCAGTCTCGTCGCGGAGCGCCTGGTGCGGGCCGGCGACTGTCTCGATCTTGTGCTGGAGCTCGGTGAGCTGCCGGCGGACCGTCCGGNCCCGGACGTGCTGTGGGCCGAGACGAAGCGGGCCTGGCGGTCCGCGGTACCGGAGCTGCCGAGCCTGGCCGGTGTCCGCGACGCTCAGCACGCGGTCGCGGTGCTGCGCGGGCTGACCGGCGGCGGGCACGGGATGGTGGCCGCGGCCAGCATCTCCCTGCCCGAGCGGGCCCGTCAGGGCCGCGACTACGACTATCGGTATGTCTGGATCCGAGATCAGTGCTACGCGGGGCTGGCGGCCGCGCGGGCCGGCCTCGACGGGCTGCTCGACGACGCCGTCACGTTCGTCACCGAACGGCTGTTGGCGGACGGCCCGAACCTGCGTCCGGCCTACACCGCCCGCGGTGGCCCGATCCCGGACGAGCGCCGACTCGATCTGCCGGGGTACCCCGGCGGCGACGACGTGGTCGGGAACAAGGTCGGCCACCAGTTCCAGCTGGACGTCTTCGGGGAGGCGGCGCTGCTGCTGGCGGCCGCGGCGCGGCGGGGCCGGCTGACCGATGACGCCCGGCGGGCCGCGGCGGTGACCGCCGGGGTGATCGCGGCACGCTGGCGGATCCCGGACACAGGGGTCTGGGAGCTGGAGCCGCGGCACTGGACGCACAGCCGGTTGACCTGCGCGGCAGGGCTGCTCGCCTTGGCCGGCGTGGACGGCGCCGGGGTGGGGGAGGCCGACGGCTGGCGGGCGCTGGCAAGGCGGCTGCTCAGCGCCGCCCGCGAGGAGATGCGGCATTCGAGCGGGCGCTGGCAGCGGGCGACCGACGACCCGCGGGTGGACGCGGCGCTGCTGCTGCCCGCGGTGCGGGGAGCGGTCGACGTCCGCGACCCGGTGTCGGTGGCGACGCTGCGGGCGGTGGCCGAGCAGCTGACCGACGACGGCTACGTCTACCGATTCGATCATGCCGGGATCCGGCTCGGGGTGGCCGAAGGGGCCTTCCTGCTGTGCGGCTTCTGGCTGGCGCTGGCCTACCACCGTGCCGGCCGGCACGATCAGGCCCGGCGGTACTTCGAGCGTGGCCGCGCCGCCTGCGGGCCGCCCGGCATCTACGCCGAGGAGTTCGATGTCACTCAGCGCCAGCTGCGTGGCAACATTCCCCAGGCGTTCGTCCATGCCCTGGTTCTGGAGACTGCCGCCACCCTCCGACCCCTCGACGGCACCGACCCGGGATGAGGCGTCTCGGTCACGGCCCGGCGGCGGTCGCGGATCTGTGGGGAGTGGATTTTCCGGTGGCCGGGCGTTTCAACGCGGCGGAGGTTGGTAGAGACGTGATGCACTGCCGGTACATCCATACGCCGACGAGCGGGTGAGCCATTCGTAGCGGGTGATCCTGGCGGCATGTCCGGTTGTCGAGACCGCCCGTTTTCGCTGGCTTGAATAGTATGCGAGGAGGAACTCGTGCCCGACGTGGCCGTGTCTGGTCGGATGGCCCGATGACGGTCGAGGTCCGTCCTTTTCCGCCGAGTGTCGGGGAGCAGCGAGGGGAGCCGCCGACGGCCCTGGACATCCTCGGTACGACCGATCACAAGTCGATCGGTCTGATGTATCTGGTGACCTCGTTCGGGTTCTTCCTATTCGCCGGGATCCTCGCGATGCTNATGCGGGGGGAACTGGCCCGGCCCGGTCTACAGATCGTCTCGAACGAGCGGTACAACCAGTTTTTTACGATCCACGGCACGGTGATGATGCTGTTGTTCGCGACCCCGCTGTTCTCCGCGTTCGCGAACTATCTTGTCCCGTTGCAGATCGGGGCGCCTGACATCGCCTTCCCCCGGTTGAACGCCTTGGGCTACTGGCTGTATCTGGTCGGCGGTCTGATCGTCGTCTCCGGGTTCCTGACCCGGGGCGGGGCGGCGGACTTCGGCTGGTTCGCGTACTCCCCGTTGACCTCGGCGCAGTACTCGCCGCACCTCGGCGGTGATCTGTGGGCGGTGGGCCTGGTGATGTCCGGGCTGAGCACCGTGCTGGCGAGCGTCAACTTCATCACCACGATCATCACGCTGCGCGCGCCGGGCATGCTCCTGTTCCGAATGCCGATATTCACCTGGAACGTGCTGATTACGTCGGTGCTGGCGCTGCTCGCGTTCCCGGTCCTCACCGCGGCCCTGCTGGCGCTGGAGGCCGATCGCCGGTTCGGCGCCCACGTGTACGACGCGAGCAACGGAGGAGCGATCCTCTGGCAGCACCTTTTCTGGTTCTTCGGTCATCCCGAGGTCTACATCGTCGCGCTGCCCTTCTTCGGCATCGTCACGGAGATCCTGCCGGTGTTCAGCCGTAAACCGATTTTCGGGTACCGGGGGTNGGTCTTCGCGACCGTGGGAATCGGCGCGCTGTCGATGGCGGTGTGGGCGCACCACATGTTCGCGACCGGTGCCGTGCTGCTGCCGTTCTTCTCTCTGCTGTCCTTTCTGATCGCCGTCCCGACCGGGGTGAAGTTCTTCAACTGGATCGGCACCATGTGGCGCGGAACGATCATCCTGAACACGCCAATGCTGTTCTCGATCGGATTCCTTATCACCTTCCTGTTCGGTGGGCTGACCGGGGTCACCCTGGCCAGCCCACCCATCGACTTTCACGTCACCGACAGCTATTACGTCGTGGGTCATCTGCACTATGTCCTGTTCGGGACAATCGTCTTCTCCGCGTTCGCCGGTGTGTACTTCTGGTTCCCCAAGGTGACGGGAAGGTTCCTGAACGAGAAGTTGGGGAAGCTGCACTTCTGGAGTCTTCTCGTCGGTTTCCACGTGACGTTTCTGCCGATGCACTGGCTGGGTGTCAGGGGAATGCCGCGGCGGGTCGCCGACTACCTGCCCACCGACGGTTTCACCACGCTGAACACGATCGAGAGTGCCGGCTCCTTCCTGCTCGGCCTGTCCACCCTACCGTTTCTGTACAATGTTTGGCGGTCGCTGCGGCATGGTGACCCGGCGACCAGTGGTGACGCCTGGGGCTACGGGAACTCGTTGGAATGGGCGACGTCCTGCCCACCACCGAAGCACAACTTTCACCAGATACCCCGTATCCGATCCGAGCGGCCGGCCTTCGACCTGAACCACCCCCGGCAGGGGCCGGAGGGGCGGGAAGGTCGCCAGCGGCAGCCGCGCCGGGNCGACCAGAGGCACCGGCGCGAGCTGGCCTCCGTCGAGGGGGAGACGGCCTCGCGGCGTGATACCGCGGTGGACCCGGACGCGGCCGGGTGATTACCTCCGCCCGGCTGTTCGCCGTTCTGGCTCTGTTCTTCCTGGTCACCGGCGGGGTGTACCTGTTCACCGGACATGACCCGGCAGGTGCGGCCGCGCTCATCTTCAGCATGGTGATGAGCCTGTTGGTCGCTGGATTCCTCTGGTACACCGGCCGGCGCAGCCGCCTGCCCGCCGACGACAGCCAGATCGAGATCCCCGAGGGGGCCGGTGACATCGGCTTCTTCAGCCCGTTCAGCTACTGGCCGGCGGCGATTGCGGTCAGTTTCGGGCTGCTCCTGCTGGGGCCGATCATCAGCTACTGGCTGCTGTTCATCGGTGGCGTGCTGACCGCGATCACCATCGTGGGCCTGGTGTTCCAGCACGAATCCACCGATGAGAAGAACTCGCAGGACGCCGCCCGGGGTCACGGCACCTCCGCACCGGGCGAGGGCCGGTGATGGTCGATACAGGGGCGCCGGTGAAGGCCGGTGAAGGCCGGTGGGGGCCGCCACGGCGGCGTACGGCGATGAGCCCGAAGGAGGAGTATATGATCTTTCCACGCGGTCTGGCGCTCTCTGCGGCGTTCGCGACGCTTGCCGGTGCGCTGTTCGCTGTCGATGCCGTGGTCGTGACGAGCCGGGCACTGGGTGACACCCTCGTGCTCGCCGGCGCCGTGTTCGCCTTCGGGGGCGTGATGGCACTGCTTCCGCGGGGACGGCGTTGACTCCGGCGGGCTCCGCCGACGCGGAGCGACCGCAGCGACCGCAGCGACCGCAGCGACCGCAGCGACCGGCTGGACCAGACGGGGCAGCCCGGCCCGGCGGGCCCGGGGGCGTGGCGGGGATAGCGGCCTGCCTGTCGCTCTCGCTCGTCGGCGCGGTGGCGTTCGCGGTGGTGAACTTCACCGGCCGGACGGGCACCGTCGGCTACAACGCGCTGCTCGGTCTCTCCCTGGGGTTGGCCATCATCGCCGCCGGCATCGGCGCGGTGCTGTGGGACAAGCGTCTCATCCCCCAGGAGGAGGCGGTCGAGGAACGTCACCCCATGGTCTCGCCGGGCGCCGAGGAGGCGGCCACCCAGCAGACCGTGGACCGGGTCGTGGCCGAGACAGGGCTGCGCCAGTTGCCGGTGCTGCGCCGGCTCGTGCTCGCCATGCTCGGCGGTTTCGGGGNGATAGCCGTGGTGCCGCTGCTCAACCTGGTCAGGCGGGCCCCGCATCGGGACCTGTTCACCACCCGCTGGTCACCCGGGGCGCGGCTGGTGACGCCGGAGGGCCGGCCGGTGCGCCTTGGCGACCTGGCGATCGGCGGCATCCTCACCGTGCTGCCTGAGGGGCATCTCGGCCTCGACGCCCAGGCGGACAGCGCGGCGCTGCTGATCAGGCTGCCCCCGGGACTGGCCACCCCGCCCCGGCAGGCCGCGGNCGGGTACGACAACCACGTCGCGTTCTCGAAGATCTGCACCCATGCGGGCTGCCCGGTGAGCATGTACATGAGCCAGCCGCATCAGCTCCAGTGCCCGTGCCACCAGTCGGTCTTCGACATGACCGACCTGGCCAGGCCGATCTTCGGCCCGGCGACCCGTGCCCTGCCCCAGCTGCCCGTCACGGTCGACGCCGATGGGTGTTTCCGAGCCCGGTCGGATTTCCCCGAACCGGTCGGGCCCGGCTTCTGGAGCCGCTCATGACCGCCACCACCGGCTCCGGGACCTCCACGCGGCGCGCGGACCGTCCCGGGCGGGAATCGCCGGGCCCCGGGCGGGAATCGCCGGTGACCGCTGCCGGTCACAAGGCGGTCGGATTCATCGACCGGCGCCTGGGCAGCGCGAGGTTCCTGCGCAGCGTGATGAACAAGGTCTTCCCCGACCACTGGTCCTTCATGATCGGCGAGATCGCGCTCTACAGCTTCGGCGTGCTCGTGGCCACCGGGGTCTACCTGACGTTCTTCTTCGAACCCAGCGAGCAGCAGACCGTCTACGACGGCTCCTACGTGCCGCTGCGCGGGGTGACGATGAGCCGTGCCTACGCCTCGACCCTCGACATCTCCTTCGACGTCCGCGCCGGCCTGGTCATCCGCCAGATCCACCACTGGGCGGCGCTGCTGTTCGTCGCGGCGATCATCGTGCACCTGTGCCGGATCTTCTTCACCGGCGCCTTCCGTCGCCCCCGGGAGATCAACTGGCTGATCGGGGTGAGCCTGCTGCTGCTCGCCATCGCCGAGGGCTTCGCCGGCTACTCCCTGCCCGACGACCTGCTGTCCGGGACCGGGGTGCGTATCGCCTACGCGATCGCCGAGTCCATCCCCGTCGTGGGAACCTGGATCGCCTGGGGCTTCTGGGGTGGCGAGTTCCCCGGCACGCACTTCATCACCCGGCTCTACGTGGTGCACATCCTGCTCGTCCCGGGTCTCCTCCTCGCGCTGATCGGCGCCCACCTGGGGATCCTGTGGCACCAGAAGCACACCCAGTTCCCCGGCCCTGGCCGGACGGAGGACAACGTTGTCGGTAGCCGGCTGTTCCCCGGCTACGCCGCCAAGTCGGTCGGTTTCCTGCTCATCACCGCCGGCCTGCTCGCGGTGCTCGGCGGCGTCGCGCNGATCAACCCGGTCTGGGCCTACGGCCCGTACACCCCCATGGACGTCTCCTCGCTGGCGCAGCCGGACTGGTACGTCGGGTTCCTCGAGGGCTCGCTGCGGCTGTTCCTGCCCTGGGAGTACCGGGGCCTCGGCCACGACGTCCCGCCCGTACTCTGGCCGGGGGTGGTCCTGCCGGGAGTGCTGTTCGGCCTGCTCGCGGCCTACCCGTTCCTGGAGGCGCTGGTCACCCGGGATCATGATCAGCACAACCTGCTGCAACGCCCCCGCCATCACCCCGACCGCACCGCGTTCGGGGTGATGGCGCTGACCTTCTACGGCGTCCTGCTGCTTGCCGGCGGCGACGACGTGTTCGCCCTCGTCCTGCACCTGTCCCTCAACGCCGTCGTCTGGGCCGGCCGCATCGGCCTGCTGGTGCTGCCACCCTTCGCCTTCTATGCCACCCGCAGGCTCTGCCGCGCCGCTGCCGCCCGCGAACGCCGGCAGGCGGCCGCTCCCGAAGAGACCGGCTGGATCCGCCTCGAACCCGCCGGCCGGTACACCGAGGTCGAACTGCCGAAACCCTCGGCCCCGGCACCCGCCCTCGCCGCCGCCGAGCGAGTCCCACCCGCCATCGAAGGCCCCACCAGTGGCCGCCAGCGCGGGCAGGCCCGCCTCCGTCGCGCCGTCGTCGGCTTCTTCACCCGTCCCCGCGCCTAGCATTCGGCCGGCGGGGGCCCATAATGGGTATTCCCGGAACGCAAGCATCAGCCAACAGGCGACCACCATTTGAACGGCGCGCCGAGAGGATCAACTCGCCTGGCCCAACCAATAAAAACTTGGCGCGGGCTCGGAGAGCAACGTAACAGCCGTCGAAGGCACTTTCGGCGGGCTCCCACGAGACGCTGGTCACAGCGGAGAACCGATGTCCAGGGAAATTCAACCGACAAACATGGCATCGAAACAGCCGGGTACTTCCGCGGCGAGCGGTACTGGCCGGCTCGTTCGGTGAACGTCGCGCTGCGCACTTCACGCCCGCCGGGGCCCGACTCGGCGAGGATCGGGCCCGCACGGCCCTGACCAGGCAGATTCACTCCTGTCGCCGGTGAGATGACAATCACCTCAAGCCCTCGGGGTCGNTTTTCCACCGGTTACGTCAGACTCGCTNCCCCCGCCTCTTCGGCGAGTCGACCTACGAAAGTATTTCTACCTGATGCGCGGCGCGCTCCACGCATTAATGCCATGCCGGAGCCCGCACGATGACTATCAAGGTGATTATGGACACGATCCAGCCGCCGACGGGGGATGGAAAATCAGAGGACCAGAGCCGAGAAGTTGAGCGGAGGAGGATCGTGACCACGGACGGCGCCCGAACCGGGCAAGCCGGCGAACCGGGACAGCTCAAGCGAGGCCACGGCTCCCCGTACCTCGCTTCCTGATCGTCGAACCTGGCCTGGGCGGCTCATCCGGACGGTGAGAAGCACCTCTCGTCCTGGCCAGGCTGTTACTCAGGTCCCGCAGCTCGACTCGGAGTCCGACGTCCGAGGTCCGGCGTCCGCGTCCGGAGCTCGAGACCGCGAGCCAGCACGCATCGAGGACCGCTGGCCGAGCGGACCTTACTGCTGATCGTGCACCGGCGCTCCACTTCCGCGAGACCGACCAGGCCCGATGGTGGACGACTCCTCCCCAGTTCGTCCGCCAGCCCACGGACAGCTCCGACCTGCATCAGCAGCCGGTCAACGGCGGCGTAGACCTGACCGGAATCCCCGAACCCTTTCCGCCACCAACTGCCGAAGGTGGACCATGACAATCCTCGACGACAGCACCGCGCCCGGCTTCGTCGGGCCGCCGAGCTCCCACGGTCCGCGTCGTGACCCGGCTCCGCTCCTGCCCGACCCCGAGCCGGTCCGGGTCCTCGGCACGGAGGCGGTGGGGAAGGTCGACACCGATCTGCTGCGCGTCCTGTACCACCGTCTGGTGCTGGGACGGCGCTTCAACCAGCAGGCCACGACCCTGGCCAGGCAGGGCCGCCTCGCCGTGTACCCGGCGTCCACCGGCCAGGAGGCATGCCAGATCGCCGCGGCCATGGTGCTGCGGGAGTCGGACTGGCTGTTCCCCAGCTACCGCGACACGCTGGCGGTGGTGTCGAGGGGCGTGCGCCCGGTGGACGCGCTGACGCTGATGCGCGGGAACGCGCACAGCGGCTACGATCCGCGGGAGCACCGGATCGCGCCGCTGTCGACTCCGCTGGCCACCCAGGCCTGCCATGCGGTGGGCCTGGCCCACGCCGCTCGCCTGCGCGCGGCCTCGGATCCGTGGGCGGCGGAGGACGTCGTGGCGCTTGCCCTGATCGGCGACGGCGGCACCAGCGAGGGCGACTTCCACGAGGCGCTGAACTTCGCCGGGGTGCTGAACGCGCCAGTGGTGTTCCTGGTACAGAACAACGGCTATGCGATTTCGGTGCCGCTGGCCCAGCAGTCCGCGGCGCCGACGCTGGCACACAAGGCGGTGGGCCATGGGATCATCGGTCGTTTGGTGGACGGCAACGACGCGCCCGCGGTGCACGGTGTGCTGCGCGCGGCGGTCGAGCACGCGCGGTCGGGTCGCGGCCCGGTGCTGGTCGAGGCGGTCACCTACCGGCTGGAGGCGCACACCAACGCCGACGACGCGACCCGCTACCGCACCTCGGAGGAGGTCGCCGCCTGGCAGGCCCGCGATCCGCTGACGCTGCTGGAGCGGCAGCTACGCAAGGCCGGTCTCCTCGACGACGCCGGCGTCGCCGCAGTCGCGCGGGCCGCCGAGGAACTCGCCGCCGAGATGCGCGCCCAGTTCGATCGTGTGCCTGATCTCGATCCGGGCTCACTGTTCACGCACGTCTATGCCCAGCCGACCAGCCAGCTTCGTGAGCAGGCCGCCGAGCTGATGGCCTGGCAGGCCGCGGACGCAGCCAAGAGCGACGACGCACGATGAGCGCCGCGACCATGGTGCGGGCCCTCAACGCCGCGCTGCGCGACTCGCTGCGCGAGGACGCGCGCGTCCACATCCTCGGCGAGGACGTTGGCACTCTCGGCGGCGTCTTCCGAGTCACCGACGGCTTGGCTGCCGAATTCGGCGCGCAACGCTGCCTGGACACCCCCCTGGCCGAGGCAGGCATCCTCGGTACCGCCGTGGGCATGGCCATGTACGGCCTGCGGCCCGTCGTGGAGCTGCAGTTCGACGCCTTCGCCTACCCCGCGTTCGAGCAGCTCGCGTCGCATGTGGCCAAGATGCGTAACCGCACGGCCGGGAAGACCACGCTGCCGATCACCATCCGCATCCCGTACGGCGGCGGCGTCGGCGGCGTCGAGCACCACAGCGACTCCAGCGAGGCCTACTACGCGCACACCCCCGGCCTGCACGTCGTCACCCCCGCCACCGTCGCCGACGGCTACGGGCTGCTCCGCTCGGCGATTGCCTCGGACGACCCGGTGGTGTTCCTGGAGCCCAAGCGGCTCTACTGGTCCACGGACGAGCGGTCCACGGACGACTTCTCTGCGGCCGAGGTGCCGCCGATCGGCCGGGCGGTGGTCCGCCGGACCGGTACCTCGGCGACCCTCCTGACCTACGGCCCCTCGCTCCCCGTGTGCCTCCAGGCGGCGGCGGCCGCGCGCTCGGAGGGCTGGGACCTGGCGGTGGTCGACCTGCGCTCGCTGGTCCCCTTCGACGACGAGACGGTCTGCGAGGCGGTCCGCGCCACCGGGCGCGCCGTTGTGGTCCACGAGGCCGCGGGTTTCGGCGGGGTCGGTGCGGAGATCGCTGCCCGCGTCAGCGAGCGGTGCTTCCACCACCTTGCCGCCCCCGTCCTGCGGGTCACCGGCTTCGACATCCCTTACCCGCCCCCCATGCTCGAACATCACTACCTTCCCAGCGTCGACCGCATCCTCGACGCCGTCGCCCGACTCCAGTGGGAGCAGTGACACCGTGGCCGCGGTACGCGAATTCCCCCTCCCCGACCTCGGCGAGGGCCTGACCTCCGCCGAGGTCGTCCGCTGGCTTGTCGGCGTCGGGGACGTCATCACCGTCGACCAACCCGTAGCCGAGGTCGAGACCGCCAAAGCCGTCGTCGAGGTGCCCTGCCCCTACGCCGGCGTCGTCACCTCCCTCGCGGGCCTGGCCGGTACCAGTGTCCCGGTCGGCACACCACTGATCACCGTGGCCGTCAGCGAGCCGGCAGCAGGGCGAACGGGCTCCGGGAACATCCTCGTCGGTTACGGCACCAGCACGGAACCCCCCCGAACCCGCCGCCGACGACGCGTCGGCGCTCCCGGAGCGCCCCCCGTACCGGCGCTCACCCCGACTCCCGGACCGGCGACGCCACTCGGGCCTTCCGCCCAGACCGTGGTCAAGGTCGTCTCGCCCCTCGTTCGCCGCTTCGCCCGCGAGAACTCCGTCGATCTCCGAAAACTCGTCGGCACCGGCCCGGACGGGCTGATTCTGCGCAAGGACGTGGAGAGTGCCATCGCCCCGCGTTCCGCTCCGTCGCGCCCGGCGGAGACCGACTCGACCGTCGTCCCGCTGGACCCGCTGGCGCGGCGCGCGGCGGAGACGTTCGCGCGCAGCAGGCGCGAGGTGCCGGACGCCACCTGCTGGGTCGACACGGATGCCACCGCGCTGCTCGCCGCCAAGGACACCCTCAACGACACCCGCAACGCTGGGGGCGCCGAGCCCAGAATCGGTCTCCTGGCGATCCTGGCCCGCATCTGCGTCGCCGCCCTGGTCCGCTTTCCCGCACTCAACTCCGCCGTCGTCACCGACGCGGACGGCCGCGCGACCGGCGTGCGCCACCACGCCGCCGTCCACCTGGGATTCGCCGCCCAGACCCCGCGCGGCCTGGTCGTGCCCGTGGTGCACCACGCTCAGGGCCTGACCACCGCTCGACTGGCCGCCGAGATCGCCCGGTTGACCGCCGCCGCCCGCGCGGGCACGCTCACTCCCGCCGAGTTGACCGGCGGCACGTTCACGCTCAACAACTACGGCGTCTTCGGTGTCGACGGCTCCACGCCCATCATCCACCACCCCGAGGCCGCGATGATCGGCATCGGCCGGATCGTCCCCAGGCCCTGGGCGGTGGACGGCGAACTGGCGGTCCGCAGGATCGTGCAGCTTTCGTTCACCTTTGACCACCGAGTCTGCGACGGCGCCACCGCCGGGTCCTTTCTGCGCTTCGTCGCCGACGCGGTCGAAGACCCCACGGTGCTGCTGCGCCACCTCTGACCACCGCACCTCTGACCACCGCCTTACCAGCAGGCGATGACCGTTGCCCGCCCCGGTCCTAGGAGGTCTGTCTTGCCTGCTTACCCCCCCCGCTACACCTACCTCGGCCCCGAGGGGACCTTCACCGAGGCCGCGCTGCGGACGCTGCCGGATGCGCGGACGCATGAGCTGTTCCCCTCCCTCTCCGTGGCGGAGGCGTTGGACGCGGTGCGCAACGGGGACGCGTCCGGCGCGCTGGTACCGATCGAGAACTCCGTCGAGGGGGCAGTTACCGCCACGCTGGACGAGCTCGCGACCGGCAGGCCGCTGATGATCTGCCGCGAGGTGCTGCTACCGATCAGCTTCGCGCTGCTCGTGCGGCCGGGAACCACGCTGGAGGACGTCAAGACCGTCACCGGCCACCCGGTCGCCCGGGCCCAGGTACGCCGCTGGCTCGCGGCTCACCTGCCGTACGCGGAGTGGGAATCGGCCGCGTCCAACGCCGAGGGGGCCCGGCTGGTGCGGGAGGGGCGCTTCGACTGCGCCTTCGCCGGGGAGTTCACCGCACGGCGCTACCGACTGGAGGCCCTCGTGACCGACATCCACGACGTCCCCGACGCCACCACCCGTTTCGTCCTGCTCGGCCGTCCAGGCCGCGCCACCGCGCCGACCAACACGGACAAGACGTCCATCGTGGTGTGGCCGGCCGCGGACGAGCCGGGCGCGCTGCTGGAACTCCTGCAGGAATGGGCCGTTCGCGGGGCCAACCTGATGCGGATCGAGTCCCGGCCGACCGGCGAGGGCCTGGGCCGGTACTGCTTCTCGATCGACGCGGAAGGGCACATCAGCGACCGCCGGGTGCGCGAGGCCCTGATGGGGCTGCACCGGATCTGCCGGAAGATCCGTTTCCTGGGGTCTTACCCCCGCGCCGACGAGGCCGCCCCGTCCGTACCCCCAAGCATGACGGATCACGAGTTCGTCAGGGCCGCCGACTGGCTCGCTCGCTGCCTGGACGGCCGTGGTGAGGACTGGGAGGCGTGCGGATCTGGGCGGCGTGCGTGCCTGGGCGGCGTGCGAACTGGGCGGCGTGCGGACGCGATCCGGCGGCCATTGTTCGGTGCGCCTGATGAAGCGGTGCCATAGCCCTTTCGTGGTGATGTCNTAAACGTGTCATTATCTTGCGCTGGCGACGCCATATCTGATTGTTGCTGGTGATGGTGCTCTACGGTGTTCTTTTCCCCATTCGGGTCTGTTCCGTGGAGACGTGCGACACAGACCCCCGGTGGCCTGCTCGGAATCAGGAGTAATAGGTACATGGGCCCATGTGTCTTTGGCGTGTTGACGCGTCAATCTGGTGAAGTTGTTCAGCCCGATTTCCAGGCCCGCGCTCCGCGCCCCAGGACGGGGTGGGGGAGCGTCTGATGGCCCTGCTCGACGTGGTCACGAAGGCCGGTCCCGAGCGGACATACGCTCGTCCACTGACCTCGGGTGACCGGGCCTACCTCGCCTTCAGCCGGCTCAATCCCGGGGAGTTCCAGGACGTCGGTGCGCTGCTGTTCGTCGACGGCCCTCCGCTGGAGCTGGCGGACCTGCGTGCGCACGTCGCCGAGCGGCTGCGCGACCCCCGGGCACGGATGCTTACCGACCGTCTCGAGACTGTCGCGGTCCGGTTCTCCGGTCGCCGCTCGACGGCGAACGAGACCCTCTGGGTCCGCGGTCCGGGCCTGAACGTCGACGACCACGTTGTCGCCATGGACCTACCGTCCGCCGACGGTGTTGGCGGTGTTGGCGGTGTGGGCGGGGGCGACGGTGGTGCCGGCGATGCGCGGCTGCGTGCCGCCGTCGACCGCATTGCCGCCCAGCCGATCGACCTCAGCCGGTCGCCGTGGATGCTCTACCTGCTGCGCGCCCCGGGGTCGTCCGGCACGGTGCTGGTGTATCGGACCAGCCACATCCAGCAGGACGGCTTCGCGCTCTACCAGGCGCTGCACCTGCTCTTCGGGGGGGAGGACGAACTCGACCTCGGTCTGCCTCCCGCTGTCCGCCGGCCGCGGCCCTCGGACTATGCGGGTTTCGTCGGCCGGGGGCTGCGTTGCCTGGCGCCCACCCGCGCCCTCGACGCCTGGGGCGGGCCNCCNGCCGGGNCGGCGCGNCATTCCTGGGTCACCACCGATCTGGGCACGCTGCGAGCGGTGGCCCGCCACCACGATGTCACGGTCAACGACGTCTATCTCGCCGCGCTCGCCGGGGCGCTGCGGACGTGGTCCCTTCCCGAATGGCGCCGGGACCGTCAGCCCATCCACGCGCTGATGCCCATCAGTTTCCGGACCGCCGCCGAACGGAACGTGCTGTCGAACTATTCCTCGGGCGTGCGTGTCCCGCTTCCCTGCGGGGAGCCGGACCCCGGCCGGCGACTGGCGTGGATCGCCGCGGAGACCCGTCGCATGAAGAAGGGCGGGCTGGGGGTGGTGGAACGTCACCACTTCTCCACCCTGGCGACGATCGCCTCGCCCCGCATGCTCGCGGGCGCCGCCGCTTACCCGGCCCAGATCCGGAAGATGGCCCTGGTGGCGAGCAACGTCCGGACGATGCGCGGGCCGCTGGCTGTCGCGGGACGCGCGGTGACCGGGCTGGTCGGCACGGGCCAACTACTCGTCGGACGTCAGCATCTGGCCGTCGCCATGCTTGGCATCGACGAGCGGGTCGGTGTCACGTTCGTGGCCAGTGCCAGCGTGCCGAACCACGCCCGGTTGGGGCAGCTGTGGCTGGCGGAACTCGACGTGCTCAGCCGGCTGGTGCCCTCACGCCGGCGTGAGCGTGCCTGACGGACCGGTCCTGACCTTCCGGCCTTCGTCGCTGGCCGAGGCTGTCGAAGCGCTGGAGCGCACCATCGAGGGTTCGCTCATGGCTGGCGCAGCGACAGCACGCCGGGCGCGTTGAGATCGAACCGCGTCCCGAAGCCACGGCTGATCCTGGTGAGAACCCCCCGTAGCCACCCGGCGTCTTCGGGTGCGGCGCGCCACAACCGCATCCGCCGTGTCTGCAGGGGCACCATCCGCAGGCCGGTCAGCGTCGCGCCGGGCGGATCGACGGAGACCCCGGCGGAGACGAAGTACGCCAGCCGCAGATCGTCCCGGTACATTTCGTAGCCGGTAATGCCCTCGTAGTCGTTGATGAAGTCGCCACAGCCGTACAGGACAAGCCGGTCCCGGTACACCTCGACGGGACGCGGATGGTGCGACGAATGCCCGTGCACGACGTCGACACCGCCATCGATGAGCCGGCGGGCGAAGCGGATCTGGTCGTCGTCTACGTCATAGCCCCAGTTGGATCCCCAGTGGACGGAGGCGACGACGAGGTCACCGGGGCGCTTCGCCCGCCGGACGCGGGCGGTCACCTCCTCGGCGGTGGCGTCCGACAGTTCGGGGATGACGTCGATGCCGGCCCGGCCCGGGGCCGCGGCCCACGTCCGTGGAATGCCGCTGGAGGACAGGCCGAACGAGGAGACCAGGACCCGCCGGCCCCCGCCGAGCGGGACCATGGCCGGTTTGCACGCCTCGTCCGCGTCGCGTCCGGCTCCCACCGCTCTCAGCCCGGCCGTGAACAACGCGTCGAGGGTCTCGACGAGCCCGCGGTGGCCGAAATCCAGCAGGTGGTTGTTCGCCAGCACGCACACATCGGGCCGGCCGGCGGCCAGACAGGGAAGGTTGTCCGGACTCATCCGATAATGAACCTCCTTTCCGGCGGCGAAGTCATCGCACCGGGTGATGCTGTTTTCCAGGTTCACCACCCGAACATCGGCCCGGACCTCATCCAGCACGGGCAGCGCGTCACCCCAGGGCCAGGAGAATTCGACCGGACGAGGAATCGGGCCGTTCACCGCCTCCGCCAGCTCGACATAGGCGCGGGCATCCTGGACATATCCCTCGGAAAGCCTCGGATCGCCCGGATGCGGCAGAATCTGGTCGACACCGCGACCTAGCATCACGTCGCCGCAGAGGAACAGCGTCACCACGCCATCGTGCACGGTTCCAGCCTAGGCCACCGGCCCCCGGCCACCGGCCCGGATTCCGCCGGTTCGCCAAATTGACACCCCCCAGGGCAGGGCGGAACCTGTAGGCCGCGAGCGGAACCCCCCGAGGGGGTGGCCTCATGCACGGAGTAAGGAGCAACGCCTTCGCCGAGACTCATAACGGCGATCCGTGTCTCCCTCCGTGGCAGGGCCCTGACTCATACCGATTGCCGNGCGCCAGCTACCCGGAAGCGGTCCGCGCGAGCGGCGCACACGCCCCGCGTGCGGTGCCCGGCCCGGCCCGGGCGCCACCACGGGACGCTTGGCCACACGTATCAGGTTGGACGCCTTTCGGTGCCCCTCAAGCAGCGAAGAAAAAGGAACCAGCAATGAGAAGGATCGCCGCAGCCATAAGCGCCGTCCTGCTCCTCACCCTCAGCTTGGTCTTCACCGAGGCGGGGGTTTCTCGGGCGGCTCCACCGGTCACACCCGTGCTCATGCACATCCGCTTCGCCCACGCGGCCAGCGCCCGGGTGGACATCGTCACCTTCGTCTTCCGGCCGTCAGCGCCGAAAGATGTCAGAGCCGAGTACGTGCCGAGATCGGGGCTGATCCAGGACGGATCCGGTAATCGAGTCTTTGTGCTGGGCCGATCCTTCGTGAAGGNCNCCTNCCANAATNCCGCCGCGCACAACATCGAAGGTCGACCCGCCGCTCCAAGGAACCTCTTCCCTCTCGGCCGGACAACGAATGTCGTCCACGTGAAGCAGGGCGGCGACTTCGAGGGTGTGGTGACCTACTACCTCGGGCTGTGTGGACGCAGGCCAGCACCGCCGGCGCATCCGACCGTGAGCAGCGTGGGCCGCGACGTCATCCTGAGCATCCCAACGCGGTAGCGGTAACACGCCACAGCGCCCTGCCCCGTTGCGCGATCGACGCTTTGGTGTTCGTGGCGTTGATGAACGCGAGGTAGGAGGTCCGTCTGCCTCGACGCNTCCCCGATCGACGCCACATTGTGGGCGTTACCCGATTCTGATCGATGGGCCAGGCGGGCCGGTGGATGAACGTCCAGGACAGATCCGGTACAAAAAATCCGGTACAAAATGGACAACACCGGCCCACCAGGCCATCGGGATCAAAATATCCCGGGAGCCCAGGCTAGCAGTTGACGAACTCCGGTTGCTGGTTGAGGACCTGGCTCTCCGGGGAGACGAAGCGGCGGTACTGCTCGCCGCTCGTGGCCTGGGGGCGGAAAGCGGCCAGCCGATGGCAGTTCTGGAAGGCCAGCGCCACGCCGAAGTGCCGTTCCAGAGCCGCGCGTATCGAGGTGCTGGCCATCGCCCGCAACAGCTGGCCCTGCTCGGCGTCGTCCGCGGGCGGGGTCTGGTTGTCGGCGAAGTCGCGGGTTGCGGTGGGCAGCTCGCCGGCGAGCCGCTCGACCAGGCCGTAGGCGTAGGGCAGGGAAGTGCGGATGCAGGCGAGGAAGTCGGCCTCGTCGACGTGACCTTGTTCGGCCTGCTCCAACAGGTCGGGCGACACCGTCAGGGACATGGATACCTCCTGGGCTGGTGGCAGCGACAACGATCACCACTGTCTTGGATGTAACAACCGTTGTCAATACCAACAGTAATACTCCGTATGCAGATCGATTGCGCCGCGACGGGGCGCCCCGACACCCCGCCGGATCTGCCATGCGATGCGACGCGTCCGCCTCCATGCACCCGGCGCACGCCCCGGTGGACGGTACAGGACGTCCGACCCGACAAAGCACCTGGTCGATCATGTGGACGGTTGGACGGTTGGACGGTTGGACGGTTGGACGGTTGGACGGACGGGTGGACGGGTGGACGGACGGTTGGACGGGTGGACGGACGGTTGGACGGGTGGACGGGTGGGTGGACGGGTAGGCGGCGGGGAGGCTCGCCCCGCGTCATCGCCGACCGCTCGAACTCGAACTTGTAACGGTTTCCATTAGCGACTACCTTTGCGGCAATGAATCCCGGTCCTGCTAGCAGGTCCGGTCGGGTAACAAGCAGGGAGATCGTGGTGGATGGTGCACGGCTGGTCACGGTGCGGCGCTGGCGGGTGCGGCCCGGGCGGGTGCCGCGCGGCCTGGGGGTAGTGGCCGCCGGCGTGGCGATGGTCGTGGCCGCGTGTGGGACGTCCTCGTCGGGGAACACCGGGACCGGCGCCACCGGCGGCAAGAAGATCACCGTGGTGGCGGCCGAGAACTTCTGGGGCAGCATCGCCGCCCAGCTGGGGGGCGACCGGGTGGCGGTCACCAGCATCATCGACAATCCCGACGCCGACCCGCATGACTATGAGCCGACCCCCGCCGACGGCCGGGCGATCGCCGGTGCGCGGCTGTTCATCGACAACGGCGTCGGCTACGACCCGTGGGCGGGCAAGCTGGCGGCGGCCAACCCGGCGACCGGGCGGGTGACGCTGACCGTCGGCGACCTGGTCGGCGCGAAGGACGGCGACAACCCGCATCGCTGGTACAACCCGGATGACGTCGCGAAAGTGATCGACCAGGTCACCGCCGACTACAAGAAGATCGNCCCCGTCGACTCGGGCTACTTCGATCAGCAGCGGGCATCCTTCACCGCCACGACCCTCAAGCCGTACACCGATCTCATCGCGACAATCAAGAAGAAGTATGCCGGGACGCCGGTCGGGGCCTCGGAGAGCATCTTCGCGATGCTGTCCCCAGCGCTCGGGCTGAACCTGCTGACCCCGCCGGCCTTCCTGCGTGCGATCTCGGAGGGCAGCGATCCGACTGTCGCGGACAAGAGCACCAGCGACAGCCAGATCAAGACCGGGAAGATCAAAATCTACGTCTACAACAGCCAGAACGCCACCCCGGACGTGCGGCGGCAGATCGAGGAGGCGAAGGCGGCCCACATCCCGGTGACCACCATCACCGAGACGCTCGTCCCGGCCGGAGCGTCGTTCCAGGACTGGCAGGTCGCCCAGTTGGAAGCCCTGCGCGGGTCGCTGGCGCAGGCAACCGGAAAGTAAGCGGAAGGTGACGAGAATGGCGGCGGTGGCGCACCCTCGAACCGACGGCGCGAGCGCCGAGGTTGACGCGGCGGTGGCGCCGGTCAGCGCCGGCAGGCCGGCCGCGCCGGCGGTGATGTTCGAGGGTGCGGCGGTTCGTCTCGGTGGGCGGATGGTGTGGAGCGGGGTGAACGTCGAGGCCGGCGCGGGGGAGTTCGTCGCGATCCTCGGTCCCAACGGCGTCGGTAAGTCCACCCTGCTCAAGGCGGCCCTTGGCCTGCTGCCGCTGGCCGCGGGGCGGGTGGTGGTGCTGGGCCGGCATCCCGGGCGGGCCCGCACCGAGGTCGGTTATCTGCCGCAGCGACGGAGCTTCGACCCGTCGGTACGGATCCGGGGGCTTGACATCGTCCGCCTCGGTCTCGACGGCCACCGGTGGGGTCTGCCGCTGCCCGGCGGAGATCGCGCCCGGACCGCGCGGCGGCGCGTCGCCGAACTCGTCGAGCAGGTCGGCGCCACCGGCTACGCCCACCAGCCGATCGGCCGGCTGTCCGGTGGGGAGCAGCAGCGGCTTCTGATCGCCCAGGCGCTCGCCCGCCGGCCCCGGCTGCTGCTTCTCGACGAACCGTTGGACAGCCTGGACCCGCCCAACGCCGCCTCGGTCGCGACCCTCATCCGCACCATCTGCCAGACGGCGGGGGTGACCGTGCTGATGGTCGCCCACGACGTCAACCCAATCCTGTCCAGCCTCGACCGGGTCATCTACCTCGCCGGCGGCGGCGCGGTCTCGGGCCCTCCCGCCGAGGTCATCACCAGTGCGACGTTAAGCCGGCTCTACCAGGCCCCCATCGAGGTGCTGACCNCCTCCGACGGGCGCCTCGTCGTCGTCGGCCAGCCCGAGCCGCCCGCCGTACACGCCGACCGTCACGACGGGACCGGCCACCTGTGATCACTGCAGCGGTGGTCGCGACCGACGCGGGCCTGTCGTGGGACCTGGTCCGCGACGTTCGGCAGATGTTCGCCTACCCGTTCATGGTGAACGCGTTCCGGGCCGGAACCATCGTCGCGCTGACCGCCGGGGCAACCGGATGGTTCATGGTCCTACGCCGCCAGGCCTTCGCCGGCCACACCCTCGCCGTGGCCGGTTTCCCGGGCGCGGCCGGGGCGATCTGGCTCGGCTTGGGCGCGACCTACGGCTACTTCGCCTTCTGCCTCACCGCGGCGCTGATCATCGCGGCCATCCCCGGGGCGGGCGGGGCAGCCGCCGGGCGGGCCGCGGAGTCGGCCACCATCGGTACCGTCCAGGCGTTCGCGCTGGCCTGCGGATTCCTGTTCGTCAGCCTGTACAAGGGATTCCTCGGCGGGGTCAACACGCTGCTGTTCGGCAGCTTCCTGGGAATCACCGACGACATGGTCCTCACGCTGACCGCCGTCGCCGTGGCGGTCCTGGCAGTGCTGGCGCTCATCGGGCGGCCGCTGNTGTTCGCCTCGCTCGATCCAGCCGTGGCTGCCGCCGCCGGAGTGCCGGTGCGGGGTCTGTCGGTGGCTTTCCTGATCATGCTCGGGAGCACCGCCGCGGAGGTCAGCCAGATCACCGGAACCCTCCTCGTCTTCACCCTGCTGGTCATCCCGGCCGCGACCGCACAGGTCCTCACCACCCGACCGGCCCTCAGCCTCACGCTCACCGTGCTGCTAGGCCTGCTGGTCACCTGGGCCGGGCTGACCGTGGCCTACTACTCGCCCTATCCGATCGGCTTTTTCATCACCAGCTTCTCCTTCGGCCTGTACCTCCTCGCCCGTCTCGCCGTCGGCGCGCACGACCTGCTCGGCCGGGCCGCCCGCGTCCCCCGGATGACCGGAGCAGCAGCATGACCGCGGCCACGGCGGACACGGGACTGACCGCGANGTTCGAGCACCCGTTCATGCAGAATGCGTTCATCGCCGGAACGGGGATTGCCATGGCGGCCGGACTCGTCGGCTACTTCCTCGTCCTGCGGGCCCAGGTCTTCACCGCCGACGCGTTGTCCCATGTGGCGTTCACCGGCGCACTCGCCGCCCTGGCCACCGGGATCGACGCCCGAGTCGGCCTGTTCGCCGCCACCGTCGCCGTCGGATGCGCCCTCGGCGCCCTCGGCGCCCTCGGCCCCCGCGGCCACGCCGATGACGTCGTCATCGGCAGCGTGTTCGCCTGGGTCCTCGGCCTCGGGGTGCTCTTCCTCACCCTTTACACCACCCACCGCAACACCGGCAACGGCACCGCCGGTGTCACCGTCCTGTTCGGCTCGATCTTCGGCCTGGACGCCTCCCACGCCTGGGAGGCTGCCATACTCGCCGTAATCCTCTGTCTCGCCACCATCGCGATCGGGCGTCCCCTGCTGTTCGCCAGCCTGGACGGCGCGGTCGCGGCCGCCCGAGGTGTCCCCGTCCGCCTCCTCGGCGTCGGTTTCCTCGGCCTCGTCGGGGCGACCGCAGCCGATNCCNCCCAGGCCGTCGGTNCCCTGCTGCNCCTCGGTATGCNNGNCNCNCCCGCCGGCACCGCCCACCGGCTCACCGCCCACCCTTACCACGGAATGATGATCTCCACCGCGGTGGCGGTCGCGGTGACCTGGGTCGGGCTGACCACCAGCTACCTCGCCCCGCGGATCCCCCCGAGCTTCGCCATCCTTGCCACCGCCACCGCCACCTACACCGTCACGCTGATCGTCACCCGACTGGTCGCGGACTCGGGCTTGGCGCGGCCGGTGCGGCATCTGTCCGCGGATGCGCCTCGTTCGGCCTGATCGAACCCACCGGCGCCACCAGCGCGGTCGCGCGCAATCCCGGGAGGCGCCAGGTCAGAGCCCGAGCAGCCGGCCGCAGATCGACTCGACCGCGCCCGGCACGCCCGGGTTGTGCCGCAGGTGCGGGGTGCGGGCCGTGTCGTTGACGACGGCGACCGCGGCGTGCACCCGGATCCGGGCGGCGGTGGGGTCGAGCTCGGGGTGCACGAGCCGGAGCAGGTGAACCCATTCGGTGAGGTAGTCGTGCTGGGCCCGACGGGCGGCGTGGCGTTCGTCCTCCGGCAGATGCTCGACTTCGGTGATCAGCAGCCCGATCAGGTCGTGGTGGGCCTGGGTGAACCGGATGTAGGAGCCGACCAGTCGGCGCAGGGCGTCGGCGGCGCCGTTCGAAGTCCGATAGATCGCGCTGACGTCCATCAACAGGGCGGCCGTGCTGCGCTGGAACGCGGTGCGCAGCATGTCCAGCTTGCTCGGGAAGTGGTGGTAGACGCTGGGGCCGGTGATGCCGACGGCGTTGCCGACGTCCTCGATGCCGACGCCGGCGTAGCCGTGGGTGGCGAACATCCGCACCGCCTGGGTGAGCAGCGCCTCGCGGCGGGAGGCCAGCCGCAACGGCGGTCCGGCCGGTGGTGGCGGTCCGGCCGGTGGTGGCGGCGATGCGGCGCAGGTGCCGGGCAGCGGGGTGTCCAGCACGAGGTCGGTGAGCTCGGCGAGCAGGTCGTCGTAGGCGGGCCGGGGCAGGTCCAGGTGGTGGAAGGACGGGCTCATCAGCACGGCCAGCATCGCCCAGGTGAGCAGGTCCGCGGTGGGGGCGTCGAGCTCGGGGCGGGCGGCGCGCACCCGGCCGGTGAGGCGGCGTCCGATCTCGCGGACCTCGGCGCGCAGCAGGGCATGGTCGTCAGGGGTCAGATGGCGGGCTTCGCGCTGCCAGAGCACGCCGATATGGCGTTCGTCGAGGCAGCGAGCGGCGAGCCGGGCCGACGCCGTGGCGTGGTCGGCGCGGTCGGCGAGATCGAGATCATCGAGCAGGTGCCGCAGCGGGGCCAGGCCTGCGGCGATGACCTCGCGGAGCAGGTCCTGTTTACCGGAGAAGTGCCGGTACAGCGCGGACGGGCCGACCGCCACGGCTTCGGCGAGATCGGTCATGCCGATCTGGTCGTAGCCGCGGCGGGCGAACAGGTCCGAGGCGGCGCCAAGGATCAGCGCCCGCCGGTTACGCGGGCGGGTGCCGCGCGGCGGCGCAAGCGTGCGGTCCGGCAGAACAACCCCCTCGGTACAACCCCCTCGGTCTCCTCGGTGTGGATCAGCCTACCTTCTCGTAGAGGGTGACCACGGCGGCGCCGCCGAGGCCGATGTTATGCTGCAGCGCCACGGTCACGTCCTCGACTTGGCGCTTGTCGGCCTCGCCGCGCAGCTGCCACACCAGCTCCGCGCACTGCGCCAACCCGGTCGCGCCCAGCGGGTGCCCCTTGGACAGCAGCCCACCCGACGGATTGGTCACCACCCGGCCGCCGTAGGTGTTGTCGCCGTCGACGATGAACTTCTCCGCCGTGCCCTCCGGAGTCAGCCCCAGCGCCTCGTAGGTCATCAGCTCATTGGTGGTGAAGCAGTCGTGCAGCTCCACCACGCGCACATCGAGCGGGTCCACCCCGGCCACCTCGTACACCTGCCGCGCGGCGGCCGCGGTCATGTCGTAACCGACCAGGCGCATCAGGTCCCCGTCGAACGAGGACGGGGTATCCGTGGTCATCGCCTGCGCGGTGATCGCCACATCGGCGCGCAGGCCGTGGGCGCGCGCGAAGTCCTCGGAAACGACCACCGCGGCGGCCGCGCCACAGGTGGGCGGGCAGCACTGCAGCCGGGTCAGCCAACCGAGGATCCGCGGCGAGGCAAGAACCTCCTCCACGGTCACCGGATCAGTGAACACCGCATACGGGTTGTTGGCCGCGTGCCGGCGCGACTTCACCNAGATCCGCGCGAATACCGCCGGGTCCATCCCGTACTTCTCACAGTAGGCCGCACCCGCACCGGCGAAGTACCGCGGTGCGAACGGCACCCCCTCGACCTCGCCCTGCACCTTGGTGACCACCTCGTCGAACCGCTCGAAGGCGTTGGGCCGGTCGTCCCACTGCATCGTCAGCGCGCCGCGCCGCATCTGCTCGAACCCGAACGCCAGCACGCAGTCCGCCGCCCCGGAAGCCACCGCCTGCCGCGCCAGGAACAGCGCCGACGACCCACTAGAGCAGTTGTTGTTCACGTTCACCACCGGCGCCCCGGTCATCCCCACCCGGTACAGCGCCTTCTGCCCGCTCGTCGAGTCGCCGTACACATAGCCGGCGTACGTCTGCTGGACCGCCGCCAGGTCGATCCCGGCATCGGCCAACGCCGCCCTGACCGCCCCCTCGGCCAGCACGTCGTAGCTGTCGCTCCTGCTCGGCGTCGCGAACGGCACCATGCCGACGCCCGCCACCATCACCCGACCGCTCATCACCACTCCCTAGGCTAGGTGCTGTTCACTTAATACCGTGAGCACCACAGTAGCGCACGTCAGGGGGAGAGGTGTGGCGTAAGCATGCTTGCGAGGATTCACAAGGCGGAGCGATGCGGATGCGTCACGGCCTGCGGTCGAGCGAAGTTCCACGCCGGTCAGTGGTTGAGCGCCCACAGGCCGACCAGGTTCGCGAAGGTGAAGACCACCGCGATGACGACGGCGAGGATGAGCCGCCTGCGGCGCTCGCGGCGGCGCCNGGTGGCCCGCGCCCGCCGGTAGGCGTCGGGCGACACGGGCACGCCGCCGGCGAGAGCGTCCAGGGCGTCGTGCAGCCGTCGTTCGGTGTCGCTGAGCGGCCCGGTGTGATATATCATGTCTGGGACTCCATCGCGCGGGACAGCGCCGTCATTCCTCGCGCCACATGGGATTTCACTGCGCCGCAGGAAATCCCCATGACTGCGGCTATCTCGGATTCCTTCAGATCGAGCCAGTACCGCAGTACCAGGGCCTCCCGCTGGCGCGGCGACAGCCGCTGTAACGCGACGACTACAGCTCGCTGTTCGTGCCGCAGCAGCGCTTGCGTCTCCGCCGATTCTACCTGGTCTGATGGCCATCCCATGTTTTTTCGGACAACCTGGAGATGGCGCAGTCGCATTCGGGTGAGATTGCAGACTATGCTACGTAGATACGGCAGGGTGGCGGTCGAGTCCCGCAGTTTTCGCCAGCGCCGGTAGAGCTCGTAGAACGCCTGCGCGGCGATATCCTCCGGGTCGTCCGCGCCGAGGAGGGCGGCCAGTCGTACCAATGAGACGTAGTGGGTGTTGAAGAGCCGCGCGATGGCGGTCTCCCGATCAAGATCGTGAAGATTCACCTGGATCTTGTCGGCCGGCAGCAGAGTGGCGGCGTCGCCGGCAGTGACGGCTGCTGGATCTTTGGGAATGCCCTGCACCGCCCGCACCGCCCTCACCGCCATCCCGGCGCGTCCGGCCGGGGGAGTCGGTCCACCTGGGATGTCCGGCTGCTCCGGGCCACGCCGACGCGGTGAAGGACCGGGGTGAGCGCGGTGGCGACCGCCAGGTTCAGCCCGAGCGCGAGGAGCGCCGTGTACAGCGGCACGGACGCCCCGAACAGGTGCAGGTTCACCACCGCGGAGAATTCGCCGGAGGTTACCAGGCAGGTTCCCGCCGCCATTCCTACCGCCCATCCGGCAAGCAGCGCACCGCGATGCAGCCAGGTGGAGAACAGGCCGATCCCGACCGCCGGGAAGGTCTGGAGTATCCAGACCCCGCCCAGCAGCTGCAGATCGATGGCATCCTGGTCGCGCAGACCGAGCACGAAGGCGAATGCCCCGATCTTTGTCACCAGCGAGACACCGCGAGCCACCCGGACCTGATGCTTAGGGGTGGCCGTGGGGTGAAAATACTCGACGTATACGTTGCGGACGAAGAGCATGGCGACCGCCACCGACATCACCGCCGCGGGGACGAGCGCCGCGACAACGAGCGCGCCGAATACGACGCCGGTGACAACCGGTGGGGCCAGCTGCTGGACGAGCAGAGGGACAGCTGCTTCGGCCTGCCCGCGGGGTGTGCGTACCCCCGTGGCCAAGGCGGCAACGCCGAGCAGCCCGAAGAGTCCGAGCAGGCCCGTCCATGCGGGCAGGGTGACCGCCGAGCGGCGCAGGACGTCGGGGTCCTTCGCCGCAAATGCGGCGGTGAGCACGTGCGGGTACACCAGCAGGGCCATCGCCGAGCCGAGCACGAGGCTCGCGAACGAGGCGAACGTCGACGGCTCCAGCGTGAGCGACGGATCCGGCAAGCCGTCCGTGGCCATGTTCCGCCGTGCTGCGGCAAAGATCTCGCCGGGTCCGCCGAGCCTGGCTAGGACGAGTCCGACCACGGCGAAGACCGCCAAAAAGATCAGAATTCCTTTGGCGACCGAGACGAGTGCCGGAGCGCGGATGCCGCTGCGGTAGGTCGCGACGGCGAGCACCCCGAACACCGAGGCCAGCACCAGGTCGCCGGGCAGCCCAGGCGGGGTGAGGCCGCCGGCAACGAGCACCGCGCGGACGCCGACCAACTGCAGCGCGATGTACGGCGTGGTGGCCACGATTCCGGTCAGCGCCACGGCGAGCGCGAGCAGCGGCGACCGGTGGCGTTCCCGCACGTAGTCGCCCACCGTGACGTAATCATGGCGCCGAGCCGTCTCCGCCAGACGTGGGAGGAGCACGAAGGCCAGCGGATAGACGATGATCGTGTAGGGCAGCGCGAAGAAGCCGAGAGCGCCCACGCCGTAGACGAGGCCGGGCACCGCGGCGAAGGTATATGCGGTGTAGATCGCACCGCCGAGCAGGAACCAGGTCAGAACGCCACCGAACGGGCGCCCTGCGAGCGCCCACCCTTCCGGCGAGGGGAGCTCGTCCCGCCGATGGAACGCGCGCGCCCTTACCGATAGTAACGAAGTGCCTGCTATCGCGACGGTGAATCCCGCCACGGTCGTCCCGTCGGCCATCCGACACCTTCCGTTGCACGCGGCTTCCCGTACGGCGCGGCGAGGTCGCCGGTGGAAGCCCGCCCGGTCGTCCCCCGGTCCTTATTCCAGTTGCGCACCGAGCCGGCGCGGTTGACACGACATCATCCCGCAACAAGTCGTAAACCTGTAGCTCACCAAGTCGTAAACCGCGGAGGCGCGGCGAGCAACTCTCCCGGTGACACCATCGCGGCCTGCGTGACCACCCGGCCTGGGTACCTGGGCCGGCCAGTGGTCCACCAGGAAGATCAAAATGCAGGGAGATCAGGATGTGGCACGATGAGCAGGGCCGGGACACTCCGCTGGGTGTCCCGGCAAACTCCGCGGCAGGAATCCCGGCAGGGCCCGTGCCTGCAACAGNCCGGCCGGCCGCCGGTCGTCCGGCCCGCGCGGCGGCACGTCGGCGGCAAACCGCCGCGGTCGCGTGTCTCGGGACACCGTTCGCAGCCCTGCTGGCGGTCCCGCTTTATGCGCATGATGAGCCACGGCTGGCCGGGGTGCCGTTCTTTTACTGGTATCAGCTTGCCTGGGTGCCCTTAAGCGCGCTGCTGACCGCCGCCGCTTGGCGGCTGGACAGCCGGGGGACGGCGCCGGAAGGCCTGCGGTGATCCAGGTCACCGACCGGGCCCGGGCCGCGCTCCGCGAGGGCGAGGTAGTTATTTTTGACTGGGCCCCGCTGGGGCTGTGCTGCGCCTGCACCGGTCAACTGTGGCTGCGCCCCGCGCCGCGGGCGCTTGTGCCGCGGCACCGGGGCTTCCGCCCGGTGGACGCGGATCCCGGTGGCAGCGCCGTAGCCCATCCACTCGCCTATCCGTTCCTCCTGGGCCGCGATGTCACAATCGACTGCCGCTCGCGGCTCGGCTTCCGGCGCTTCAGCACCGACCTGCCGCCCGATGTCGGGCTCGCTGACCTGCTCGGCCTGGCCGCTCTCGCCAAGGGACGCATCGTATGACTACCCATCTCGATACTGCCGGAACCGGTCTTCCGCCTGGCGGCGGTCGTGCGCCTGGCCATGGCCGGAGGACCGGCCGGCTCCGATCGATAGCCATCTGGACCACGGTGTCGGCGGTCGGCGCGATCAGCTGGGCTGTGCTCGCGATGTCCCGCCACGAGTCGATCTCTGCGGCGTGGATCCTGCTCGCCGGCCTGGGATCCTTCGCCATCGCCTACCGCTTCTACGCCCGGTTCATCGCAAACCGGGTGCTGCGGGTGGATGACAGCCGGGCGACGCCGGCCGAACGCCTCGACAACGGCGTCGACTACGAGCCGACCGACCGGCGGGTCCTGTTTGGCCACCACTTCGCTGCCATCGCCGGGGCCGGTCCGCTCGTCGGCCCGGTGCTCGCCGTACAGATGGGGTATCTGCCCGGGACGATCTGGATCATCGCCGGTGTTATTTTCGCCGGTGCCGTGCAGGACATGGTGACGTTGTTCTTCTCCATGCGGCGGGACGGCAAGAGCCTGGGCCAGATGGCGCGCGACGAGATCGGCCCGGTGGGCGGGACGGCGGCACTAGTCGCCGTCTTCGCCATAATGATCATTTTGCTGGCGGTGCTGG
Organism: Frankia sp. CeD; assembly: GCF_000732115.1. Classification (NCBI taxonomy): domain Bacteria; kingdom Bacillati; phylum Actinomycetota; class Actinomycetes; order Frankiales; family Frankiaceae; genus Frankia; species Frankia sp. CeD. The sequence continues at coordinate 3,062 of NZ_JPGU01000037.1, read as the reverse complement.
CGCTTGTCGTGGTGAACGCGCTCGCCGCCTCTGCATGGGGCACCTTCTCGATCGCGATGACCATCCCGATCGCCCTGTTCATGGGCATTTACCTGCGGGTGCTGCGACCCGGCCGGGTCGCTGAGGCCACCGCCGTCGGTGTCGCCGGACTGTTCGCGGCCCTTGTCGGCGGCCGCTGGATCCAGGACTCCGCCCTCGCCTCCGCCTTTACACTCAGCCCGAAGGCATTGGTCGCCTGCCTTGTCGGCTACGGCTTTGTCGCCTCGGTGCTGCCGGTGTGGCTCCTGCTCGCGCCCCGCGACTACCTCTCGACTTTTATGAAGGTCGGCACCATCGGGCTGCTCGCCATCGGCGTTCTCGTCGAATTTCCGGTACTTCAGGCGGACGCAGTCAGTACTTTCGCGACCAGGGGAAACGGGCCGGTGTTCGCCGGCAGCCTGTTCCCGTTCGTCTTCATCACCATCGCCTGCGGTGCCCTGTCCGGATTCCACTCCCTCATCGCGTCCGGCACCACGCCGAAGATGATTCAAAAGGAGTCCCAGGTCCGGTTCATCGGTTATGGGGCGATGCTGACCGAGTCCCTTGTCGCACTGATGGCGCTGATCGCGGCGGCGGTGCTCAGCCCGGGCCTCTACTACGCCATGAATGCGCCCGGTGGGGTCGTCGGCAAGACCGCGGCGTCGGCTGCGTCCGCGGTCACCGACCTCGGTTTCACCATCGCCCCGGACGCCCTCGACTCCGCGGCCCGGGCCGTCGGTGAATCGACGCTGGTAGCCCGCACCGGAGGTGCACCGACGCTCGCTGTCGGCATGTCCAACATCCTTTCAGGCGCATTCGGGGGCGGCCGCCTCGCCGCCTTCTGGTACCACTTCGCGATCATGTTCGAGGCGCTGTTCATCCTGACCACTGTCGACGCCGGAACCCGGGTCGGCCGATTCATGTTGCAGGACATGCTCGGGAACGTATGGAAGCCAATCGGCCGGGTGAGCTGGTGGCCCGGGGTCTGGCTGAGCAGCGTGCTGGTGGTCGGCACCTGGGGCTACTTCCTCTGGACCGGGGCAACCGACCCGCTCGGCGGCATCAACCAGCTGTTCCCGCTGTTCGGGATGGCCAACCAGATGCTTGCCGCCATCGCATTGGCGGTCGTCACCACCCTGTTCGTCAAGAGTGGGCGAGCGCGGTGGGCCTGGGTGCCCGGCGTCCCGCTCGGCTGGGATGTCGCCGTCACCTTCACCGCGGCCTGGCAGAAGGTTTTCTCGGACGATCCCAAGCTCGGCTTCCTCGCCCAACGGCACCGCTATGCCGACGCGCTCGACGACGGCAGGGTTCTGGCGCCCGCGAGGAGTATCAGCGACATGCACAAAGTCGTCCAGAACTCGACCGTGGACGGGATCATAGCGATAGTGTTCGCTCTGCTAGTGCTCGTCGTGCTCGCCGATGCGGTACGGGTGTGCATACGGGCTGTCCGCACCCGGGCGCCGATAACCACCACCGAAGCGGACTATGTAGCCTCCCGNTTTGTCGCGTCCGGGGGATTGTTGGCGATCGCTGAAGAGCGCCAACTGCTCGCGGATGCGGTCCAGGCGGCCGGGGCCCCTCAGCCCGAGCCCGTCACACCGCCGCTGCGCCGCTGCGCCGCTGACAACATTCCGCGAAAATAGCGAGAGTTGAATCTGTTTGCGCCGGGACGAGCTGGCGACGGCCATCAGGCCGGAACCCGCTCGTCCCGGCGCGACCAATTGACGGGCCGGCGGCCGACGGGGCAATGGCCGTACGTTAAATGGCTCTTCGCGGTAGGCTGGAATGCGTGGTCACACGGCCACGGGCTTCGGTCAGGCTGTGTTCACGAGGTGTACTGATGGTCAATGTGTGGGGTTAGTGTTCCTGGTGATGGCTGTGGGTGTGTGATAGATCCTTTGCATGAGGCGTGCGACGGGTTGACGCCCGCGGAGCAGGTGGAACGGGAGCGGGTCCGGATGGCTGCGGCTGACCGGTTCGCGGCGGGAACGACCCGAACGGAGATGGCGCGGGAATTCAAGGTGACCCCGAAAACGGCGGGCTGCGGGTATCGCGCCTGGGAATCGAGAGGCGTAGCCGGCACGGCTGGTCGGTCAGATGCCGGCCCGTCGTGCGCTGGAACGCGACGACACCGCGGCGCGGGAGTGGGTCAAGTGGGAGTGGCCGGCGCTACAACCACGGCGGCGGCCCGGGATGCCCGGGTCTGTTTCCTCGACGAGACAGGGCAGGGCCTGAGGCCGCCACGGGGCGGACGTGGGCGCGGCGTGGGGTGACCCCCGGTGGTGCGGGTACCCGGTCGGGGTGGGCCCGGGCGGGTGAGTGTGGTCGGGATGGTCTGCTACCGGTCCGGCTACACCCCCCGACCTGAACCAGCCCGAGAGGGTATCTGGTCCCATCTGAAACGCGCAACCGCGCCGATCGGCTCCTTCGACGACAGCACCGAGGGTTTGTGCTGTCCATCGACAACCGCCGCCGCAGGTTGGCAACATCGAGCTCCCCGACCCGCTCACGTGCCCGGTCTCGCTCGGCCCGTGCCGCGCCCAACTCCGTCTCGTGACGCTCGGCCGCGTCCGCCACGGCCCGCCGCAGCCGTTCGTTCGTCGCGGCCAGCTTGTCGTTCACCGCCCGGGCCGCGACCTACTCGCCGGCCAGCTCCTCGGCTGCCGCGAGACGCGGCCCCATGACATCAGGGCTCCGTCAAAGTCTGTTTTGGCTGGTCAGGGCGATGATCTGGAGGACGAGCCCAGGGTCTCTGATGGTGGCTCGGCGGGCCTGTCTGATGTTCTTGTAGCCTGCCAGGCGTAGTGCGCTGATCGTGGTATCGCGGGCGATGGCCCAGTTCAGGGCGGCGTTCTTGGTGCGGATGGTGTGGCGGTCCTCGTCCATGGTCCGGTCGCGGACATGGTGAATGGCCTCGACCGTCCAGTGGCCACGAGCCCACCGGGCCAGCTGCGCGGGGCTGGCCTGGTCGGTGGACAGGCTCGTGACCAGGTAGAACTCCTCGGTCGAGGTCGCAGCCGGGCTGGTCGTGGTCTTCTTACGGC
>NZ_JPGU01000036.1:0-45291 GCF_000732115.1 Frankia sp. CeD | reverse complement strand
CGGCTACACCTGCGGACCGGCCACACCCTCGACGAGCTGGCACGAAAGATCAACCCGATCGTGCGCGGCTGGGCGCAGTACTACGGGGCGTTCTACCGCTCCGCGCTGCTTCCCCTCCTACAGCGCATCAACGCCTACCTGGTGCGTTGGCTCCGCAAGAAGTACAAACGGCTGAGACCGTTCCATAAGGCCCTGGCCTGCTGGCAACGCATCACCCGCCAACGCCCCGGGCTCTTCGCCCACTGGGCATGGACGTCCAACGCCTGGCGATGAGGATGACAAGAGCGGAGTGACGGGAGACTGTCACGCTCCGTTCTGTTGGAGCCCAGGGGTGCAATTCCCCTGGGCCACCCGACCCTAGGGCATGCGGTGATCCGGAGCGTGCTCACTACAGCATTCCCGGGTCAAAGTGACATGATCTTGCGGCCAGTGCCCGATGGTCGGATGCATGTGGGTGATCGCAGTCGGTAGTCACACTCCGTGGCACGGCCCGTTCCCGCTGGCTCGGGTGCGGCGGCACGGGCCCGCATCCCGGACGTATGGCATGTGCCGCACTACGCTGTCTGCTTCGTGGATGACGCGACGGAGTTGAACCGGGCGCGCTGGGATGAGCTGGCGCGCCTGCACGGGCAGGACGACTACTACGACGTCGAGGGTTTTCTCGCCGGGCAGATCATGCTGAGTGGGCGGGAGCGGGAGGAGATGGTCGCGGCCGTCGGGTCCGTCTCGGGCCTCGATCTCCTACATGTGCAGTGCCATTTCGGGTTGGGGACGCTGTCGTGGGCCCGGCTCGGCGCGCAGGTCACCGGCCTGGACTTCTCCCCCGTCGCGGTGGAACGAGCCCGCTCGCTGGCCACCGCGGCGGGAATCGACGCGCGGTTCGTCCAGGCGGACGCCCAGCGGCTGCCGGCGGACCTGGCCGGCGCGTTCGACGTCGTGTTCGCCTCCTACGGTGTGCTGCCCTGGATCGCCGACGTGACGGCGTGGATGACCGCGGCGGCCACGGCGCTGCGTCCCGGCGGCGTCCTGGTGCTGGTGGACGGGCACCCGCTCACCCAGATGATCGACACCGTCGACCCTGTCAGGTTCGGTTTTCCGTACCAGGGCAGCACCGCTCACCACATCCGATCCGCCAGCTTCTACGCGGGCAGTGCCACCCAGCTGACGACCACGGAGACCGTGCAGTATCCCCACGGCCTGGGCGAGATCGTGACCGCGGCGGCTACCGCTGGACTGCACGTGGACGCGCTTACCGAATACCTCGACTCCGACGGCCCGGAAGGACGCTCAGACCAGATGAGGTGCGGGCAGGACGGCCGCTGGCGGCTGATCCTCACCGGCCAGCCCGTCCCGGTGCAATACGCACTGCGTGCCACACAGAACTCCTAGACGCCCAGCCTTCGACCCCGAGGACGGCCCCTGCAAGCTCAACGGCCTCACCCTCGGGTTGCTGTCCGATGGTGGATATGGGCCGTGGGTGGGGTTGGCGGACGCCACCCACGATCTTCTGATCTGGGCTGCCGGGGAAGGGGCAGCTGATGGCGACACATCGGACAACACATCGGATGAGGAGGCAGCGTGATCGATCCTGGTCATCCGTCAGATCGGCCGGGCCGAGTCGGCGCTGCCCCACGTGCAGCGATCCCGCGAACTCGTCGCCGCGTGGATGCTGTACGTGCCCCCGGCAGGATTCGAACCTGCGCACCCGCCTCCGGAGGGCGGTGCTCTATCCCCTGAGCTACGGGGGCCCCGGGTCAACGCGGCATACGTTACCAGGACGGAACGCCGGATCGGGAATCCGGGTCGCCGTAAGCTTCCGGTGTGTACCCTGCCACCCCCCGAGTCCTCGTCGTCGACGACGACGCGGTGATACGTCAGCTCGTGGTCGTCAACCTTGAGTTGGAGGGCTTTGAGGTCCATACCGCCGTAGACGGCGTGGACTGCCTGGAGATGGTGCGCGAGATCGCCCCACAGGTGATCACGTTGGACATCATGATGCCGAGGATGAACGGCTGGGACGTGGCCGCCCGGCTGCGGGAGGAGCCGGACACCGCCGCCATCAAAATGATTATGCTGACCGCCCGGGCCCAGGAGGCCGACGTCAAGCGTGGGATGCGGGTCGGGGTGGACTACTACCTGACCAAGCCGTTCGACCCGGACGAACTCATCGGTGTGGTCCAGCGGCTGGCTGCCGGCCAGCCGGTCTGACCCGGCGCCGATAACANCGCCGTCATGNCCCCCGCCGATCTCGCTGACGCCATCGTGACGGCCATCGGCCGCGCGGTCGCGGACGGCGACTTGGACGTGACTGTGCCGACCGCCGTCACGGTGGAGCGGCCGAAGACGCCCGAGCACGGGGACTACGCCTCCCCGGTCGCGCTCCAGCTTGCCAGGGCTGCCCGTCGTCCGCCGCGCGCCGTCGCGGAGACGTTGGCCCGGCGGCTCGCTACCGACAGCGAGCTCGCNGCCGTGGACGTCGCCGGCCCGGGGTTCCTCAACTTCCGGCTGGCCGACGCCGCCCTCGGAGAGATCGCCCGCACGGTGGTGTCGGCCGGTGACCGGTACGGCCGGGCGGTCAGGCCACGAGGTGTCCGGGTCAACCTGGAGTTCGTCAGCGCGAACCCGACCGGCCCGGTGACGCTGGCCTCGGCGCGCCGGGCGGCCGTCGGGGACGCCCTGGGGCGCATCCTGCCCGCGGCCGGGTTCGAGGTGGGCACGGAGTACCACGTGGGCACGGAGTACTACTACGACCGCGGGGCGTCCGAGCAGGCCCTGGACGACCTGGTCGACGCGGTCGGGGCCGACGCGGCGCGGTACTGGCTGGTCCGGTCTTCGCCGGATTCGGCGCTCGATCTGGATCTGGACCTGATGGCCCGCCAGACCAGTGACAACCCGGTCTTCTACGTGCAGTATGCCCACGCGCGGATCAGCTCGCTGCTGCGCGACGCCGGCTCCCTGGGCCTCACGGCCGCGACCGAGCCGGTCGACGTCGCCCTGCTGACCCAGCCGCGGGAGGGTGAGCTGCTGCGCGCGCTCGGCGAGTTCCCCCGAGTGATCGAGTCCGCCGCGAGGCTGCGTGGCCCCCATCGGCTCGCCCGCTATCTCGAGGAACTTGCCGGGGTCTACTACCGGTTCTACGACTCCTGCCGGGTGCTTCCGCAGGGCGACGCCGAGCCCGGTCCGGCCACCGGCGCGCGGCTGCTGCTCGTGGCAGCGACCCGGGTGGTGTTCGCGAACGGCCTGGGACTGCTCGGGGTCAGCGCCCCCGAGCGGATGTGACGAGCGGTCGGTCCGGGCGTCCGGGCATCCTGGCGGGTTCGGGAACGAGCCGGTTGGAAAGCGTGAAACAGGCGGCATGAGGCAGGCCAGGCGGCATGAGGCAGGCAGAGGCGAGATGAGCGAGATCGACAGCCCGGCGGTGGTGCCGTTGGAGGAGAAGCCGTTGGAGGAGAATCTGTGGCCGGCCACGGCCCGGCTGGACGCCGACGGTGTGCTGCGAATCGGTGGGATCCGGGTTAACGAGCTGGCCGCCGAGTTCGGCACGCCGGCCTTCGTTCTCGATGAGGCCGACTTCCGGGCCCGGTGCGCGGCTTGGCGGCGGGCGTTCGCCGAATGTGACGTCTACTACGCGGGCAAGGCCTTTTTGTGCCGCACGATCGCTCGCTGGGTGGATGAGGGGGGTCTGAATCTCGACGTCTGTACGGGCGGGGAGCTCGCGGTGGCCCGCTCGGTCGGCTTCCCGGCGGATCGACTGCTCTTCCACGGCAACAACAAGTCCGTCGCGGAACTGCGGGCAGCCGTCGGCTATGGCGTCGGGCGGATCGTCGTCGACTCCTTCGCCGAGATCACCCGCCTGGCAGCCGTCGCCGCCGAGGCGGGCGTGCGCCAGCGCGTGCTGATCCGCGTCACCCCGGGCGTGGAGGCGCACACACATCACTACGTCTCCACCGGGCAGGAGGACCAGAAGTTCGGGTTCTCGCTGGCCGGCGGGTCGGCGGCCGAGGCGGTGGAACGCGTGCTCGCGGCCGCCGGCTCCCTCGAACTCGTCGGCCTGCACGCGCACATCGGCTCGCAGATCTTCGACACGGCCGGGTTCGGCCTGGCGGCGCACCGCCTGGTGGGCCTGCTCGCGCGCATCCGCGACACCCACGACCTCGAACTGCCCGAGCTCGACCTCGGCGGTGGCCTCGGCATCGCCTACACCGGCGAGGACGCCCCGCTGGAGGTCACNGACGTCGCCGAGCGGCTGACCGCCGTGGTCGGCAAGGAGTGCGCCGCCGCGGGCCTGACCGTCCCGCGCCTCGCGGTGGAACCGGGACGGGCCATCGTCGGATCGACGACGGTGACCCTCTACGAGGTCGGCACTGTCAAGGAGCTGCCCGGGCTGCGCACCTTCGTCAGCGTGGACGGCGGCATGAGCGACAACATCCGCACGGCGCTCTACGACGCCCGCTACACCGCCCGGCTGGTCTCCCGGACCGGTTTGGCCACGACGCACGTCGTCACGATCGTCGGCCGGCACTGCGAGTCCGGGGACGTCGTCGCCCACGACGTGCCGCTGCCCGACGACGTCCGGCCCGGTGACCTGCTGGCCATTCCCGCCAGCGGCGCCTACCACCGGTCGATGGCCAGCAACTACAACCACGTGGCGCGGCCACCGGTGATCGCCGTGCGCGACGGCGCGGCCCGGATCATCGTCCGGCGGGAGACCGAGGACGACCTGCTGCGCCTGGACGTCGATCCGGGCGTGAAGGTCGATCCGGGCGTGAAGGTCGATCCGGGCGTGAAGGTCGAGCCGGGCGCCGACCCGGCCTCCCCGGAGGTGGCGCGGTGAGGATCGCGTTGCTCGGCTGTGGGGTCGTCGGCAGCGAGACCGTCCGGCTGTTGCAGGCCAACGCCGCCGATCTCGCCGCCCGGGTCGGGGCTCCCCTGGAGCTCGCCGGGATCGCGGTGCGCAGGCCGGGCCGCGCCCGCGCCCTCGACGTGGATCCGGCGCTGTTCACCGGGGATGCGGCGGGCCTCGTCGCCCGGGACGACGTCGACATCGTGATCGAGCTTGTCGGCGGCATCGAGCCGGCCCGCTCCTGGCTGCTGTCCGCCCTGCGGGGGGGTAAGTCGGTGGTCACCGCGAACAAGGCCCNGTTGGCCTCGGACGGCGCGACGCTGCACGACGCGGCCGCCGCGGCCGGCACCGATCTCTACTACGAGGCCGCCGTGGCCGGGGCCATCCCGCTGATCCGCCCGCTGCGTGAGAGCATGGCCGGGGATCGTGTGCACCGGGTGCTCGGCATTGTCAACGGGACGACCAACTTCGTGCTGACCCGGATGGACGAGATCNGCGCGTCGTTCACCGAGGCACTCGCCGAGGCCGGGGCGCTCGGATACGCCGAGGCCGATCCCTCCGCCGACATCGATGGGTTCGACGCGGCCGCGAAGGCGGCCATCATGGCCCAGCTGGCCTTCCACTCCCGGGTAACGATCGACGACGTCTACCGGGTCGGCATCGGTGAGGTCACCACCGCCGACATCGCCAGCGCCCGGGAGCTCGGTTGCACTGTGAAGGCGCTCGTGGTGGCGGAACGCTCGGCCGAGACCGAGGGGATCAGCGTGCGGGTCCACCCGGCGATGATCCCGCGCACCCACCCGCTGGCCGGGGTGCGGGAGGCCTTCAACGCGGTGTTCGTCGAGTCCGAGGCGGCGGGCCAGCTGATGTTCTACGGCCAGGGCGCCGGCGGGGCGCCGACCGCCTCGGCGGTGCTCGGGGATGTGGTCGCGGTCGCGCGCAACCGTATCGCTGGCCGTCGCGGCCCTGGTGAATCGTCCTACGCCGCGCTGCCTGTGCTGCCGATGGGCCGTACCGTGACGAGGTATCACGTGAATCTCGACGTCACCGACAAGACCGGCGTGCTCGCGACGGTCGCTGGGGCGTTCGCGCGTCACGATGTGTCTATCAGGAGCGTTCGTCAGGACGGCCGCGGCGACGACGCGAGCCTCGTCCTGGTGACGCATGCCGCCCCGGACGCGGCACTGTCCGCCACCGTCGAGGAGCTCCGCGGCCTCGCCGGTGTCCGGGCGGTGTCCGGCGTGATGCGGGTTGAGGGAGGTGAGCCGTGACCACGACGTCATCCACACCGCTCGCGGACGAGCCGGCCGTGCCGGTGCTGTCCGCGGCGCCCGATCGGCCGCACCGGCCGTGGCAGGGAATCATCGAGGAGTACCGGGACCGTCTGCCGATCGCACACGACACGCCCGTCATCACGTTGCGTGAGGGTGGGACGCCCCTGCTGCCCGCGGCACACCTCTCCGACCTCACCGAATGTGAGGTTCATCTCAAAATCGAAGGGGCGAATCCGACTGGCTCCTTCAAGGACCGCGGGATGACGGTGGCCATCAGCCGGGCTGTCGGCGCCGGTTCCCAGGCTGTCATCTGCGCGTCCACCGGCAACACCTCGGCGTCGGCCGCCGCCTACGCGGCCCGCGCCGGCATCACCTGCGCGGTGCTGGTGCCCAGCGGAAAAATTGCCCTGGGCAAGCTCGCCCAGGCGCTTGTCCACGGGGCCCGGCTGCTGCAGCTCGACGGCTCCTTCGACGACTGCCTGCGGGTGGCGCGCGAACTCGCCGACACCTCGCCGGTGACCCTGGTCAACTCGGTGAACCCCTTCCGTCTCGAGGGGCAGAAGACGGCGTCCTTCGAGATCGTGGAGGCGCTCGGCCGGGCCCCGGACGTCCACTGCCTGCCGGTCGGCAACGCCGGCAACATCACCGCTTACTGGCGGGGCTACCTCGAGGAGAACAACCGGATCGCCAGCGGCCGCCCGCGGATGTGCGGTTTCCAGGCAGCGGGTGCCGCGCCCATCGTGCGGGGCGAGGTGGTGACCTCGCCGCAGACGATCGCCACGGCGATCCGCATCGGCAACCCGGCGTCGTGGGATCTCGCTGTCGAGGCGAGAGAGGCCTCCGGTGGTCTGATCGACGCCGTGAACGACCGGGAGATCCTCGCCGCCTACCGCCTGCTGGCCCGCAGGGAGGGCGTCTTCGTGGAGCCTTCCAGCGCCGCCAGCGTCGCGGGCCTGCTGAAGGCACGGGCGGCCGGCCGGATTGAACCCGGCGAGCAGGTCGTGTGCACCGTCACGGGCAACGGGCTCAAGGACCCCGACTGGGCGATCAGCGGCGCGGCCCGGCCGGAAACGATCCGCCCGACCGTCGCGGGCGCCGCCGAGGCGCTGGGGCTGCAGCGCTCGTGACCACTCGGTCCTCCCCGCGCCCAGGCGGGACGGCGGCCTTCGCCGAGCGGGTCGGCCGGTCCGGGCCGGTCACCGCCGCCGACGGCGTGTCGCGGCGGGTCCGGGTCCGGGTGCCGGCGACCAGCGCGAATCTCGGCCCCGGCTTTGACACGTTCGGCCTGGCATTGGGCCTGTACGACGAGGTCGATGTCGAGACGACCCGATCCGGTCTCACCGTTGACGTCGTCGGCACGGACGTCGTCGCCCGGGACGAGACGCACCTCGTGGTCCGGGCGATCCGGGCGACCTTCGACACCCTCGGCCGGGCGCAGCCCGGTCTCGCGTTGCACTGCGTCAACCGGATCCCGCACGGCCGCGGGCTGGGATCATCGGCCGCGGCGATCGTCGCCGGGGTCGTCGCCGCCGCCGCGCTCGCGCAGCCGGACCTCGGGCCCGCCTTCGAGACCGATGCCGCCTTTGACGCCNATGCCGCCTTTGACGCCGATACCGCCTTTGACGCCGGCGCGGACTCCGTGTCCGCGCCCGATGACGCACCCGAGCCGGACCCGGTGTCCAGAGCGGCGTCCGGAGCCGGCTTCTTCGGGCCCGCGGGCATGCTGCGGCTCGCCAGCGCCATCGAGGGGCACCCGGACAACGTCGCCGCGGCGCTGAGCGGGGGCTTCACCGTTGCGTGGCAGGACGGCGACGGTGCCCGGTCCCTGCGCGTCGATCCCTTCGCCGAGCTGAGACCCGTGATCTTCATCCCCGCGATACGGCAGTCGACCGAGCAGTCGCGCGGGGCGCTGCCGAGCGGCGTTCCGTTCGCCGACGCCGCCCGCAACCTCGGTCGGGCCGCGCTGCTGGCGTTGACGATGTCGGCCGCCGAGCCGGCCGCCGGGCAGCCGTCCCGACGTGCCGAGGCACTCCTGCGTGCCACCGAGGATCTGGTGCATCAGCCCTACCGGTTCCCCGGCGTCCCGGCGTCGGCGGACCTCGTCGGTCGGCTGCGCGGCGGGGGGATCGCGGCGGCCCTGTCCGGTTCGGGGCCATCCGTCATCGCCCTCGCCGTCGGTGGTGAACAGGCCGCGGCGGCGGTGGACGTGGCGGGTGCCGGGTTCTCCGTCGCCCCGCTGCCGGTGGACAGACACGGTGCACGCGTCATCCGATGTCGATCCGCAGCGCCATGACCCCGTTGCCCGCGGTGGGATCCGCTGCGACGGCTGGCGCTGTGAGCTCCCGATGCGCGGTTGTGTGTCACATCGGGAAGTCCTGACGTCTCAAGGTTGTTGCCGAGGCGTCTGCCGCTGGATAGTCTGGTGACTGCACCCGCTGCCACCGCGGCGCGTGCTCGCTCCCGCCATGCCGCTCTGGTCTCGCCAGGTGGAACATGGTTCGGGACTCCGGTGTATAAGCTTCGTCGTCGTTGCCTCGGCTCCACACCGGCACTCCCAGGCGGGATCGGCGAGTTCGCTCGCGGCAGTCGGCCGCTGGCGCCGTACACGGGCGCGATGCTCGCCCATTCGGTGCTGTATACCCCTTCATCCGGCATGTGTGCAGGCGAAGAAGGTCCACAAGCAACGCCCGGCTCACCAGGAGCCAGTTCCTTCAGGGAAGGAAAACCTTGAGCGACACCACCAACGTGCTGCCGCAGAGCGCACGTGAGTCTGCGCCGCCCGTGACGCCTGCGCCGCCCGTGACGCCTGCATCGCCCCGGGAGAGTGACCCGGCGGCGAGCACCTCGTCCGCAGACGCCATCTCGGCTGAGTCCACCGGGAACGGTGACTCGCGCGCAGGCCGTATCACCCGGACCGCTCTCGCCGCACCTTCTCCGGCCGGAGAAGGTGCGGCCGTGACCCGACGCCGCCGGCAGGGCACCGGTCTGTCCGCGATGCTGCTCCCCGAGCTGCAGGCCATGGCCTCGTCCCTGGGGATCCAGGGCGTGGGCCGGCTGCGCAAGGGCCAGCTCATCGCCGCGATCCAGAACGTGCAGAACAACGAGTCCGCGGCCGTGACGCCCGTCGCGGCGGCCCCAGCGACTTCTTCGGCCTCCGCAGCCTCCACGGCCTCCACGGCCCTTGCACCGCCGCCCCCGGCGGAGTCGGGGCCGGCCTCGCCCGCCGGACCGGTTCCGGCCGCGAGCGAGACATCCCCCGCGCCGCGGGTGTCCCGGCAGGCTGCCGGCTCGGACGGCNCCGCTNCCCGCNCCCGTTCCCGCCGTGGAGCCTCTCGGGCGGCGGCGAGCCCCGCCGCCGAGCAGCCGACCCTGCCCGAAACGGCGGCTGGGGACACGGTCGTGGAGACCCGGGCCGGATCGGTTGTGGACGCCCGGGCCGGATCGGCCGCCTCCGCCGTGGCTTCGGCCCAGCCGACCGTGTCCGCCCAGCCGACCGGGGCGCCCGCGTCGGCTCCGCCGGCCGCCGCGTCCCACCGCCAGACCGATGCCGGTCCCCGGAGTCGGGAGGACCGCCGGGATCGTTCCGCCGACAACGGCCGGGTGAGCGCGAGTGACCGTCAGGGCGGTGAGGCCGGCGGCGAGCGTGCCACGGCGGACCGCCAGGGCGCGGACCGTCGCTCCGGTACGGACCGTCAGTCCGCTGATCGTCCCAGCCGCGTGGATCGCACCCAGCAGGGTGACCGGTCCGGGGCAGAGCGTTCCGGCGGCGACCGGCCCGGGCAGGGAGGGCAAGGGGGGCAAGGCGAGGACGACTTCGCCGCCCGTGGCCGGCGGGGCCGCTTCCGGGAACGCGGTCGTAACCGCGGTCGCGGCGGGCAGGCCGGCCCGAGCGAGAACGAGCCGGTCCTGCGCGAGGACGACGTCCTGGTCCCCGTCGCCGGCATTCTCGACGTTCTGGATAACTACGCCTTCGTGCGGACCAGCGGGTACCTGACCGGCCCGACCGACGTCTATGTCAGCCTCGCCCAGGTGCGTCGCAACGGGCTNCGCCGCGGTGACGCCATCACCGGTGTCGTCCGCGCCCCGCAAGAGGGCGAGCAGCGCCGGGACAAGTACAACGCGCTGGTCCGGCTCGACACCATCAACGGGATGGAGCCCGAGGAGGCACGCGGCCGGCCGGAGTTCACCAAGCTGACTCCGCTCTACCCCCAGGAGCGGCTGCGGCTGGAGACCGAGCCCCACATGCTGACCACGCGGGTCATCGACCTCGTGATGCCGATCGGCAAGGGGCAGCGGGCCCTGATCGTCAGCCCGCCCAAGGCGGGTAAGACGATGGTGCTGCAGTCCATCGCGAACGCGATCACGACGAATAACCCGGAAGTCCACCTCATGGTCGTGCTCATCGATGAGCGGCCGGAGGAGGTCACCGATATGCAGCGGTCGGTCAAGGGCGAGGTCATCGCGTCCACCTTCGACCGTCCACCGGCCGACCACACCAATGTCGCCGAGCTGTCCATCGAGCGGGCCAAGCGTCTGGTCGAGTTGGGCCACGACGTCGTCGTGCTGCTCGACTCGATCACCCGGTTGGGCCGTGCCTACAACCTGGCGGCCCCGGCCTCCGGTCGTATCCTGTCCGGCGGTGTCGACTCGACGGCGCTCTACCCGCCGAAGCGGTTCCTCGGCGCGGCCCGCAACATCGAGAACGGCGGGTCTCTGACGATCATTGCGACGGCGCTGGTGGAGACCGGTTCGACGATGGACACCGTGATCTTTGAGGAGTTCAAGGGAACCGGCAACGCCGAGCTCAAGCTCGATCGCAAGATTGCCGACAAGCGGATCTTCCCCGCGGTGGATGTCGACGCCTCCGGTACCCGCAAGGAGGAGATCCTGCTTGCCCCGGACGAGCTCGTGATCATGCACAAGCTGCGTCGCGTGCTCCATACCAGGGAGACCCAGCAGGCCCTCGAGCTCCTGCTCGATCGGCTCAAGCAGACCAGGACGAATTACGAGTTCCTGATGCAGATCGCCAAGACCGCACCGCCTCAGGATTAGCCTTCCCCCACACGGCGGCTTCGCCGCAGTGTGGGGACCCCTGGCCCAGGGCGCCGTTCGGGGTTTCCGCGCGATCGCCTTCGGCGATCTTGCTGGGGGGTCGTCGGGGGGCTTCGCCGCAGTGTGGGGACCCTTGCATCGGCTGGCGGTCGGTGCATCCGGCCTCTGGCAGACTGGCAGCAGACCGGCTCCGGTTCACGTCGTCCACGCGAGACGACGACCCGGCGGCCACTTTGAAAGAGGGATCATGAAGCCTGACGTCCACCCGACCTACCACGAGACGACGGTCACCTGTACCTGCGGGAACACCTTCACCACCCGCAGCACCAAGGAGAACGGCGTCGTCAACGCCGAGGTCTGCTCGCAGTGCCACCCGTTCTACACCGGCAAGCAGAAGATCCTCGATGTCGGCGGCCGGGTCGAGAAGTTCGAGCGCCGGTTCGGCCGGCGGCGCCCCGGCGAGAAGGTCGGCGGCGCGAAGTAGCTCGGCCGCGGCGCCCGTCCGGACTCCGGACGGGCGCCGTTCGCGTCTGGGACGGACGATACCCGTCCCACCGACCCCCTCCCGGAACCGTGACGCGTTCCAGGACCATGACGTGCGAAGGAACCACGATGACGTCCCCGCTCGACGGCCTGATCGCCGAGCACGCCGAGATCGAGGGGCAGCTCGCCGACCCGGCGGTGCACAACGACCCCGCGAAGGCGCGCGCCCTGAGCCGTCGCTACGCGCAGCTCGCCCCGGTCGTGGATCTTGCGCGCGAGCTCGACCGGGTGGAGGGAGACCTCGCTGCCGCCCGCGAGCTCGCGCTGCTGGACCCGTCGTTCCGGGACGAGGTCCAGGATCTCGGCGAGGAGCTGGCCCGGCTCAACGACCGACTGCGGGCCTACCTCGTCCCGATCGACCCCGACGACGCCCGGGACGCCATCCTCGAGGTCAAGGCCGGCGCCGGTGGCGAAGAATCGGCGCTGTTCGCCGGAGACCTGCTCCGGATGTATCTGCGCTATGCCGAACGGCGCGGCTGGAAGACCGAGATCCTCGACGCCAACCCCTCCGACCTCGGCGGTTACCGTGATGTCAGCGTGGCGGNGAAGGCCCNGGGACCCGCGGGCCCCGGGGACGGTGTCTATGGCCGGCTGCGCTTCGAGGGCGGGGTGCACCGCGTCCAGCGGGTGCCCGTCACCGAGTCCGCCGGACGTATCCACACCTCGGCGGCCGGGGTCCTGGTGCTTCCGGAGGCCGAGGAGGTTGATGTCGAGATCGACCCGAACGACCTGCGCATCGACGTGTTCCGCTCGTCCGGCCCCGGTGGGCAGAGTGTCAACACCACGGACTCCGCGGTCCGGATCACCCATATCCCGACCGGTGTGGTGGTCTCCTNTCAGAACGAGAAGAGCCAGCTACAGAACAAGGAGTCCGCGCTGCGGATCCTGCGGGCCCGTCTGCTCGGGGCGGCCCGGGAGAAGGCCGAGTCGGAGGCGTCGCTGGCGCGTGCCAGCCAGGTCCGCACGGTGGACCGGTCGGAGCGGGTCCGGACCTACAACTTCGCCGAGAACCGGATCAGCGACCATCGGGTCGGCTACAAGGCACACAACCTCGACCAGGTGCTCGACGGGGAGCTCGACGAGGTCCTCGACGCGCTGGCCGCCGCGGACCTCGACGCGCGGCTGGCGGCTCAGGCGTCATGACCGGCCCGCCGGCCGCGCAGGGGCGCTCACGGGGCACGGAGCAGGAGCAGCCGGGCCGGGGTGCGTCCCCGCATCCGGGCTCCACGGATCCCCTGAGCCCGGTGCGCCACGCGGCCGACCTGACACCGCTGGGCGCGTGGTTGGCGGCGGCGACCGACCGGTTGCGTGCGGCCGGGGTGGCGAGCCCCCGCGCCGACGCCGAGCAGCTCGCCGCCTTCGTGCTCGCGGTGCCCCGCGGCCGGCTGGCACTGCTCGACGACGTCACGGCGGCGGCGGCGCGGCGGCTGGACGAGCTTGTGGCCAGGCGCGCGCAGCGGGTGCCGCTGCAGCACCTGACCGGTGTCGCCGGCTTCCGCCACCTCGATCTCACCGTCGGCCCCGGGGTCTTCATCCCGAGGCCCGAGACGGAGTCCGTCGTCGAATGGGCGCTTACAGAGCTCACCGGCTCCGCCGGGGCCCGGCGGCCGGGACCGTTGTGCGTCGATCTGTGCGCGGGCTCGGGGGCGATCGCGCTGTCCCTGGCGGCGGAGCTGCCCGGCGCGACGGTGCACGCCGTGGAGGTCGACCCGGCGGCGGTGGTCTGGCTGCGACGCAACATCGCCGGCACCGGTCTTCCCGTGACGGCGCACGCAGCCGACATCGCCGCGGCGCTGCCCGAGTCGCTCNCCCGACTCGCCGGGACGGTCGACCTGATCATCAGCAATCCGCCGTACCTCCCCGACGCCGACCGCCACACGGTGGAGCCCGAGGTGGGCGAGCATGATCCGGCCCGCGCCCTGTGGGGGGGGCCCGACGGGCTCGACGTGGTGCGTACGGTTGTCGGGGTGGCTGCGCGGCTCCTGCGGCCAGGCGGTCTCCTCGTCATCGAACACGCCGACGGCCACGGGGTGTCGGCGCCCGAGCTGNTTCGCGCCGACGGTCGCTGGTCGCACGTGGCGGATTATCGGGACCTGGCCGGCCGGGACCGGTTCGTCGCCGGCCGGCGCGGGGCGTCCCGTGAGCCCCGATCCTGAGGACGAACCCTGATCCTTGAGAAGAGGACGGGCAATGGAACGTTTCGACTGCTCTGACGAACGGGAGCGGGCCCGCGGTCTCGACGCGGCGGTCAGCACCGTCGCCCGGGGCGGGCTGGTTGTGCTCCCCACCGACACGCTCTACGGGCTGGGCGCCGACGCCTTCGATCGGGACGCGGTGGCCTCGCTGCTGGCGGCAAAGGGGCGTGGCCGGAACATGCCGGTTCCGGTCCTGGTCGGCTCCTGGCGCACCCTCGACGGGCTGATCGAGCGGATGACCCCCCAGGTCCGGGAGTTGATCACCGCATTCTGGCCGGGCGGGCTGACGCTGGTGGCCCGGCACACCCCGTCGCTGCGCTGGGATCTCGGGGAGAGCCGGGGCACGGTGGCGGTGCGCATGCCCCTGCACCCGGTGGCGATCGAGCTGCTGGGTCGGACCGGGCCGATGGCCGTCTCCAGCGCGAACATCAGTGGCCAGCCTCCGGCGACGACGATCGACGAGGCGCTGCACCAGCTCGGCGGTGCCGCGGATGTCTATCTCGACGGGGGACCGTGCCCGGCCGCCGTCCCCTCGACCATCGTCGACTGCACCGGGGAGGTGCCCGTTGTACTGCGCAGCGGCGCGATTGGCCTCACCGCGCTGCGTGCGGTGCTGCCGCTGATCCGGGAGCCCGTGAACCGATGAGCCCGTGAACCGATGAGCCCGTAGCTCGCAGGCGACCCCGCGTGCCGGAGCCGGTCCGGACGGTCCGGGCCGGGATACGGTCCGGGCCGGGGTGGGGTGGGCATGACGCCGCTGATCGTCCCGGCGGGAGAGTCCCGTACGATCCTGAACCGGGTCGCGGGGCGATGGTCACAGCGGGTGGCTTCGGGTAGATCCGGGTGGATGGTGTTCCCGGGCCAGAGGAGCATGGGGTGACCGGGTCGCCCGCGCGGCGGCACCGGTCATCGGCTGCCGGTTGTGGCGCGGTTGCCGGTTGTGGCGCGGTCGCCGTTCCAGCGCGGTCGCCGTTCTAACGCAGGAGGTTAGAAACGTCATGAGCACCCCGTTCTGGGGCCCGGACTTCGACCAGCTGAGCGCGACGGATCCGCAGATCGCGGAGGTGGTCCTCGATGAGCTGGACCGGCTGCGCGGCGGCCTGCAACTCATCGCGAGCGAGAACTTCACGTCCCCGGCGGTGCTGGCGGCGCTGGGCTCGACGTTGTCGAACAAGTATGCCGAAGGGTATCCGGGTCGGCGTTACTACGGCGGTTGCCAGGTGGTCGACCGGGCCGAGGAGATCGGCATCGCCCGGGCGAAGCAGCTCTTCGGCGCGGAGCACGCCAACCTGCAACCGCATTCGGGCTCGTCGGCGAACTTCGCCGTGTACGCGGCGCTACTCACGCCAGGTGACACGGTCCTGGCGATGTCGTTGCCGCATGGCGGTCACCTCACCCACGGCAGCAAGGTGAGCTTCTCCGGTAAGTGGTTCAACGTGGTGGCCTACGGCGTGCGGGAGGACACCGAGCTGATCGACTACGACCAGGTGCGGGAGCTCGCCCGCCAGCACCGGCCCAAGATGATCATCTGTGGGGCGACGGCCTACCCACGTCTGATCGACTTCGCCGCGTTCCGCTCGATCGCCGACGAGGTCGGTTCGTGGCTGATGGTGGACGCGGCGCACTTCATCGGTCTGGTCGCCGGGGGCGCGATCCCGAGCCCCGTTCCCTACGCCGACGTTGTCAGCTTCACCACCCACAAGGTGTTGCGCGGCCCGCGAGGGGGCATGATCCTCGCGCGTGAGGAGCTGGCTTCCCGCATCGACAAGGCCGTGTTCCCGTTCAGCCAGGGTGGCCCGCTGATGCACGCGGTCGCGGCGAAGGCCGTCGCGTTGCGGGAGGCGGCCTCGCCCGCTTACGCGCAGTACGCTCGCCAGGTGGTGGCCAACGCGCAGCGGCTCGCCGACGAGCTTGCCGCCGAGGGCATCCGGCCCGTCGCCGGTGGCACCGACACCCATCTCGCCCTGCTCGACCTGCGGGAACTCGGGGTCAGCGGCAAGGAAGCCGAGGCGCGTTGCGACGCGGCCGGCATCACCCTGAACAAGAACGCCATTCCCTATGACCCGCAGCCGCCCGCGATCTCCTCCGGCATCCGGGTGGGAACCCCGGCGGTCACCACCCAGGGGATGGGCGAGGGGGAGATGAAGGAGATCGCGGGGCTGATCGCCCACGCGGTGCGTGAGCCGGAAGCCGCCGCCGACGTCGCTGCGGCGGTGTCCGCGCTCGTCGCCCGGCATCCGGCCTATCCGCGGTAGGGGTCGATCCGCGGTAGGGGATCAGGCGGTTCCGCACGGCCGCGGCAGTAGGCGGCAGTAGGCGGCAGTAGCCGGATCCGGGTCCGGCAGGCGGGAGATGCCCGACGGTGCGCGAGTACCTGCTCGTCTTCGTGGTCTCGGCGGCGGTGACCTTTCTCGCCACGCCGGTGGCACGCGTCTTCGCCATGCGCATCGGTGCCGTCGCCGGGGTACGTGCCCGCGACGTCCACTCCACCCCGACGCCCCGGCTGGGGGGCCTGGCCATGCTTGCCGGGCTCTACGCCGGGTTCGGGGTGGCGGACCGCCTGCCGTTCCTCTCGGTGGTCTCCCAGGACTGGTCGGAGATCCGGGCGGTGCTCGTCGCCGGCACCTTGATCTGCCTGCTCGGCGTCGCCGACGACCGATGGGAACTGGACTCCCTGACCAAACTGGCCGGGCAGGTCGCCACGGCCGGCATCATGGTGCTCCTCGGCGTCCAATGGACGTTTGCGATCAATCGGGACAGCGAGACGACGCTGAGCCTGGGACCGGAGACCGCGGTCCCGCTGTCCATCCTCGCCACGGTGGTGCTTATCAACGCGATGAACTTCATCGACGGCCTGGACGGCCTCGCGGCGGGCGTCGCGGCGATCGCCGCCGGCGCGACCTTCTACTTCGCCTATCAGATCGCAGTGATCAACGGCTTCTACCGGGCCTCCCCGGCGGCGCTCCTGGCCGCCGTGACCGCCGGGGTCTGCATCGGGTTCCTGCCGCACAATTTCNATCCGGCCCGGCTGTTCATGGGGGACTCGGGCTCGATGCTCATAGGCCTGCTGTCGGCCGCATCGATGATCTCCGTGACCGGTCAGGTGGCCTACGGGGGTTACGCTGGACCCTCACGGTCGTACCCGTCGCTGATCCCGTTGGCGATACCCCTGGCCGTGCTCGCCGTTCCGTTTCTCGATCTCGGGCTCGCGGTCGTCCGGCGGACGAGGGCGGGGCGCTCGCCGTTCGCGGCGGACAAGATGCATCTCCACCACCGCATGCTGGAAATCGGTAATTCGCACGTGAGGGCGGTTCTCTTCATGTATTTCTGGGCGGCTCTGGTCGGGTTCGGAGGTGTCGCCGCGTCGTTCTCCAACTCCCCGTTGCCGATCCTGGTCGCCACCGTCGGAGTGGGCCTCGCGGCCCTGATCGCGCTGCTGATCAGGACCCAGCGATCGGCGCGGCGCGCATGATCGTGCCGGCGGCCCGGGTGATCCGGCTGGGAGCGGCGCTGACCGGGGTGCTGGCGGTCCCGGCGGTGGGGCTCGCGGCGGTCCTGCGCGGCGGGNCGGGCGCCCTGAGCGCCGCGGTCGGCCTGATGATCGTCATGGCGTTCTTCGGCATCAGCAAGGTGGCGGTCGGGGCCGTCGCGCGCCGGGCGCCGCATCTGCTCCTGCCGGCGGCCCTCGGCACCTACGCGGCGAAGGTAGCACTGCTGGGTGTCCTGCTCGTGGTGATCCAGGACACGGAGGCCCTTGACCTGCCGGCCTTCGCCTGGTCGATTTTCGCCGGGGTCTTCGGGTGGATGGGTGCCGAGCTCTGGGTCGCGACCCACACCCGGATGCCCTTCTACGACCCGGAGCGTCCCGGCGCGTGGGACGCCTCGCGCCGTCCGCCGGTCTGATGACCTCGGGGGGAAACGGTCCCGGCGAGGCGTGGAACGTCTTCGGCACGTTGATCGCCGGAATGCTCTTCTGGGGACTGGTCGGTTTTGGAGCGGATCGCCTTCTCGGCTTTCACGTGCTGTTCCTGCCGATCGGACTGACCGTCGGCCTCGCCGCCGCGATGTACCTCGTGATCTATCGACTTACCCGGTGAGAGGGCGGATAGCCAGGCTTCCGGCCAGCTCGGCGGTCTTGGCGAAATACGCTCCGTTGGTCCTGTTCGCCCAGTTCGTTCGGCCTGACCGTTCTGTCCCGCTTGTCCTGGTAGTTCCGTCCTGCTGGACCTGGCTGTACCGACCGCCCCGGCTGTTCCATTGAATCGGGCCGGTCCTCGCCGTCGATGACCTCGAAGGTCATCGACGGCGCAACCGATTCCGGTCAGAGTGGACCCAGGTCGCCGAGACGGGGAAGGGAGAGCCGAATTGTGCTCATCTGGCAGACGTTGTGACGCTACTGGGCGTAGCCGACGGCGGGAGATGGGTGCAGCTGGAAGCCGCGTGTCATCAACTCGTCGCGCTGTGTGGAATGGGTAGCAACGGAGTGAAACCCATAGACAACGCGCGGATGAACCAGCGCGAACGTCGAAGCGAGTCCGTGCTTGTGGGGTGCCGGTGTGGATAGTATCGCGGGCAACAGGACGTCGGCCTGCCGACACCCATCAGGGCCTGGGCTTGTCGAGGTGTCCTTCGGAGCGCTGTACCCGGTTGGCGACGGGTCGTTCTTCGGTGTGAGCGTGTCGTGCGAACCCGGTAGGGTGGAGGCAATCTGCCGCCGAGCACGGCAACCTTGCCGGGCCGTGAACGCGCTACCTAATCGATCATGGAGGTGTTTGTCGTGCCGGTCCTCGCCGACGAGGGCNTCGAAGGCCCCACCAAGGAGGTCTTCCAGACTCCGCACTGGTTCGATGTCGGGATCGGCTCGGTCAATCTCTACCTCAACAAGGCCACCGCGCTCACGATCTTTGCTGCACTGTTTGTCGGTGTGATCTTCTGGTTGGGATTCCGCCGAGCTAAAATCATACCTCGCGGCCTCCAGAACCTGTGCGAGTCGGCCTACGACTTCATCGATCTGCAGATCGCCCGGGGTGTCATCGGCGAGAAGGGCACGAGGTACACGCCCTACCTGCTCGTCCTGTTCAGCTTCGTGTTGATCTGCAACGTGCTCGCGGTGGTGCCCGGGGCCCAGTTCCCGGCGACCTCGCGCATCGCCGTCCCGATGGTTCTGGCGCTCGTCACGTACGTGTTGTTCAACTACGCGGGCATCAAGGCCAACGGCGCCGGTCCGTACTTCAAGGAGATGATTGACCCGGCTCCCACCGCGCCGCTGTGGATCCGCGTGCTCCTGGCGCCGATCGAGATTCTCTCGACCTTGATCGTTCGGCCCTTCACGCTGGCGGTCCGGCTCTTCGCGAACATGTTCGCCGGGCACATCCTGCTGCTGGTCTTCTCGCTGGGCGCGGACTACCTGCTGCCCAAGCCCCCCTATGTGTTCGGCGCCGCCTCACTGCTGGTGGCGATCATCCTCACGGCGTTCGAGCTTGTCATCGACGCTCTCCAGGCGTACATCATCACGATCCTCACAGCCGCCTACATCGGCGGTGCGATGGTGCACGGAGAGCACGAGGTAGCTCCGTCCGAGGAACTCGCCTCGCCTGCTCCGGCGGGCGTGCCGGTATCGGCCCGGGCCTAGATTCCCGACACACCCTTCCAGCACCGGCGAGTCCCGGTGCCCGACTGAATAGGAAAAGCACCGCAATGGCAGACATTCTCGCCGCCAAGGACGCTGTGAGCGGAAGCCTGGGCGCCGTCGCCTACGGCCTCGCCGCCATCGGTCCCGGTATCGGTATCGGTCTCATCTTCGGCCTGGGCGTCCAGGCGATCGCCCGCCAGCCCGAGGCCGAGCAGGTCGCCTTCCGGTACATGCTCATCGGCTTCGCCCTCGCCGAAGCCCTCGCGCTCATCGGCTTCGTCGTTCCCTTCGTCTTCCCGTAAACCGGCGGGGCAATCATGAGCGCGACATCCATCCTTATCGCCGCCGCCGAGAGCGGGCACTCCGACGAGAACGTTCTGATCCCGCCGCTGAGTGAACTGCTCATCGGAACGTTGTCGTTCGCCTTGCTCGTGGCCTTCTTCTTCTGGAAGATCAGGCCGCAGATCGCCAGGACCTACGCGCAGCGCACCGAGCGGATCGAGGGCGGGCTCGCCCGCGCCGAGGCGGCGCAACGCGAGGCGCAGGCCCTGCTGGAGCAGTACCGCGCCCAGCTGGCCGAGGCTCGGACCGAGGCCGCGCGCATCCGCGAGGAGGCGCACAGCGAGGGCCGGCAGATCACCGAGGAACTCCGCGCCGCGGCGCAGCGCGAGATCGCCGAGATCAAGGCCCGGGCGGACGCCCAGCTCGCGGCCGACCGGGCGCAGATCGTCGCCCAGGTCCGCCGGGAGGTCGGTGAGATCGCGGTCGATCTGGCCTCGAAGATCGTCGGATTCCAGCTGGAGAGCAGCGCCACGCAGAACCGGCTGATCGACGACTTCATCGCAGCGCTTGACAACTCGGCCGAGGGCGTCGGTACCGTGGCCGCACCGGTCAGGCCGGGAGGCTGACGGTGGAGGGAGCCAGCAGGCACGGCTTGGCGGCCGCGCGGGCGACGCTCGACGAGGCAACCGCGACGGCACCGGGCGCGCCCCGCCCGGTGGACGCCGGGCGGATCGCCGAGGACCTCCGGGCCGTCGCCGAGCTCCTCGCCCGGGAGCCGGCCGTGCGCCGCGCCCTCACCGACCCGGGGGCACCCGTGGCCGCGCGCACGGAGCTGGTCACCCGGCTGTTCGGAACTCAGCTCGCCCCGGCGAGCCTGCGGATCGTGCACACGGCGGTCGGGGCGCGCTGGTCGCGGCCGTTCGATCTGCAGTACGCGCTGCTCGAACTGAGCGTCGAGGCGCTGCTCGTCGAGGCGGAGCGGGACGGGGCGCTGGAGGAGGTCGAGGACGAGCTGTTCCGGTTCGGCCGGATCCTCGACCAGAACGCTCCGCTCGCGCTCGCGCTGACCGACCCGGCCGCGCCGGCGGCAGTCAAGGACAGGCTGCTCACCCGGCTGCTCGCCGGCCGGGCGCACCCGGTCACCGTGCGCCTGGTCCAGCAGGCGGCGGCCGACCGGATCCACGGCGACGTCGAGCGCCGGCTGGCCGAGTTCAGCCGGATCGCCGCGGCCCGCCGGGGTCGGGTGGTGGCGATCGTCCGTACGGCGGTTCCGCTGAGTAGCGAAGTCGTCGCCCGTCTGGGTGCGGCGATCAGCCGGTACTTTGGCCGCCAGATCCAGCTGCAGGTCGATCTCGACCCCGACATCCTGGGTGGTGTCGTGGTCCAGGTCGGCGGCGAGGTGGTGGACGGCAGCGTGCTGCGCCGGTTCGTCGCCGCCCGCCGGGCCCTGCTCCGATAGGCGGCGACCGTGACCACGATGATCGTGACGGTCCCCGTCGCCGCGACCACCGCGGACCCGCATCCCGACCCGGGGCGACCTGCCCTGCCCGCAATGAAGGACGAAGGACGTAAGCGATGACTGAGCTCTCCATCCGGCCGGAGGAGATCCGCGACGCCCTGCGGGAGTACGTCGACTCTTTCCAGGCCACCTCAGCCGGCCGTGAGGAGGTCGGCCGGGTCGTCGTCACCGGTGACGGCATCGCCCGGGTCGAGGGTCTCCCGCACACGATGACCAACGAGCTGCTGGAGTTCCACGGCGGTGTGCTGGGTCTCGCGCTGAACCTCGAGGTCGGCGAGATCGGAACCGTCATCCTGGGTGAATCCGAGAACATCGAGGAGGGGCAGGAGGTCCGCCGCACCGGCCAGATCCTCTCCGCTCCCGTCGGTGACGGCTTCCTCGGCCGGGTCGTCGACCCGCTCGGGCGGCCGATCGACGGCCTCGGGGAGATCGTGGCCGAGGGATCCCGGGAGCTGGAGCTGCAGGCGCCGACGGTCGTCCAGCGCCAGCCGGTGAAGGAACCCCTGCAGACCGGTATCAAGGCGATCGACGCGATGACGGCCATCGGCCGTGGTCAGCGCCAGCTGATCATCGGCGACCGGCAGACCGGCAAGACGACGGTGGCCATCGACGCGATCATCAACCAGCGGGACAACTGGACCTCTGGTGATCCGTCGAAGCAGGTCAAGTGCGTCTACGTGGCGATCGGCCAGAAGAAGTCGACAATCCGCGAGGTGGTGAACTCTCTGGAGGAGGCCGGCGCGCTGGCCTACACCACGATCGTGGCGGCGCCGGCTGACGAGCCGGCGGGCTTCAAGTACATCGCGCCCTACACCGGCTCGGCGATCGCCCAGCACTGGATGTACAACGGCCAGCACGCGCTGATCGTCTTTGACGACCTGACCAAGCAGGCCGAGGCCTACCGCGCGATCTCGCTGCTGCTGCGCCGTCCGCCGGGCCGCGAGGCCTACCCGGGTGACGTCTTCTACCTGCACTCCCGCCTGCTGGAGCGCTGCGCCAAGCTCTCCGACGAGCTCGGCGGCGGCTCGCTGACCGGACTGCCGATCATCGAGACGAAGGCCAACGACATCTCGGCCTACATCCCGACGAACGTCATCTCGATCACCGACGGGCAGGTCTTCCTGGAGTCCGACCTGTTCAACCAGGGTGTCCGCCCGGCCATCAACGTCGGCACCTCGGTGTCCCGGGTCGGCGGTAGCGCGCAGGTTAAGGCGATGAAGTCGGTCGCCGGCCGCCTGCGGCTGGACCTCGCCCAGTACCGCGAGCTCGAGGCGTTCTCGGCCTTCGGTTCCGACCTGGACAAGGCCTCGCGGGACCAGCTCGCGCGCGGCGCCCGCCTGGTCGAGCTGCTCAAGCAGCCGCAGGGCCAGCCCTTCCCGGTCGAGCGCCAGGTCGTGTCGATCTGGGCCGGAACCACCGGCAAGCTCGACGATGTGCCCGTGGCGGACATCCGTCGCTTCGAGTCGGAGTTCCTGGACTTCGTCGGCCGGTCTTACCCGGGGGTGTACGACGCGATCGTGACCACCGGCAAGCTCAGCGACGACACGATCGCCATGCTGGAGTCGGCCGTCGCGGAGTTCAAGAAGCAGTTCACGCTGTCCGACGGCAAGCCGTTGGTCAACGAGCCGGCGCCGAGCCCGCTCGACCCGGGGCTGGTGCGGCAGGAGTCGATCCCGGTGCACCGGCCCGCGGCGCGCAAAGACGACGAGGGCTGATCCATGGCGGGCCAGCTTCGTGAGTACCGGCGGCGCATCCGGTCGGTGCAGTCGACGAAGAAGATCACCCGAGCGATGGAGCTGATCGCGGCTTCCCGCATCGCCAAGGCGCGGGCGCGGGTCGCCGCGGCCCGCCCCTATGCCGAGGAGATCACCCGGGTGATCGAGGCGGTCGCGGCGCAGACCACGATCGACCATCCGCTCACCACCGAGCGGCCCGGGGCGGCCCGGGCCGCGGTCGTGGTGATCACCAGCGACCGGGGGTTGGCCGGCGGGTACAGCTCGAACGCGCTGCGGCGCACCGGGGAGCTCATCGAGCTGCTGCATTCGGAGGGCAAGGAGACCGACCTGCACGTCGTGGGCCGCAAGGGAACGGGCTACTACCGCTTCCGGGGACGTGCGATGAGCGGCGAGTACACCGGTTTCTCCGAACAGCCGTCGTACGCGGACGCCAAGTCGGTCGCGGACGCGCTCATCGCGGCCTTCATCGCCACGAGCGAGAACGGCGGGGNGGNCGAGATCCACGTGGTCCACACGGAGTACGTCAGCGCCATCACCCAGACGCCGGTCGCCCGCCGGTTGCTGCCGATGGTGCTCACCGAGACCGACGAACCGCCGCGTGGCGGTCCGCTGCCCCAGTATGAGTTCGAGCCCTCCGCCGAGGGGGTGCTCGACGCGTTGCTGCCGCGCTACGTGGAAAGCCGGCTCTATGCGGCGCTGCTCGAGTCGGCGGCGTCGGAGTCGGCGGCGCGACAGCGGGCCATGAAGTCGGCTACGGACAACGCCGAGGACCTCATCAAGAGATACACCCGGCAGGCCAACCGGGCCCGACAGGACGCCATTACTCAGGAGATCTCCGAGATCGTCGGTGGCGCCAACGCTCTGGCTTCGGGAACCTGATATGGGTGGGCGGCGGTTCACACTCGTGTGGCCGGACTCGTGTGACCGGAACCGATGAGGACAGCGACGACAACAGAACGTGAAGGACGACGCCGAAGGCGGAGCGCGCGCGACGCGGGCCGTTCCGTCCCAGGTGCCAGCGAACGCGAGCCCGAGGCTGCGGCGGCGGGCATTGATCGGAAACTGAGGACGCCATGACCGTCACCACCAGCTCGCCGGCCACGGCACCGGGCCGGACCCCGGGGATCGGCCGGGTCGCCCGAGTCATCGGACCGGTTGTCGACGTGGAGTTCGCTCCCGACGAACTCCCCGAGATCTACCAGGCACTGCAGGTCGACCGGACCATCGGCGACGAGACGCTGACGCTGACGCTCGAGGTCGCCCAGCACATCGGTGACAACACCGTGCGGGCCATCTCCATGCAGCAGACCGACGGTCTCGTCCGGGGCGCGCCCGTCCACGACACCGGCGCGCCGATCTCGGTCCCGGTCGGCGACGCCACCAAGGGCCACGTGTTCAACGTGCTTGGCACGCCGCTCGACGTGAAGCAGATCGAGGCCGAGACGTACTGGCCGATCCACCGGTCGGCGCCGGCGTTCGACCAGCTCGAGTCGAAGACCGAGATGTTCACCACCGGCATCAAGGTCATCGACCTGCTCGCGCCGTACGTGCGCGGCGGGAAGATCGGCCTGTTCGGCGGTGCCGGCGTCGGCAAGACCGTCATCATCCAGGAGATGATCCGCCGGGTCGCCAAGGAGTTCGGTGGCGTCTCGGTGTTCGCCGGGGTCGGCGAGCGTACCCGTGAGGGCAACGACCTGTTCCTGGAGATGACCGAGGCCGGCGTCATCGAGGACACCGCGCTGGTGTTCGGCCAGATGGACGAGCCGCCGGGTACCCGGCTGCGGGTCGCGCTCGGCGCGCTCACGATGGCCGAGTACTTCCGGGACGTCCAGAAGCAGGACGTGCTGCTGTTCATCGACAACATCTTCCGGTTCACCCAGGCCGGATCCGAGGTCTCCACGCTGCTCGGCCGGATGCCCAGCGCCGTCGGCTACCAGCCGACGCTGGCCGACGAGATGGGTGTGCTCCAGGAGCGCATCACCTCGACCCGGGGCCACTCGATCACCTCGCTGCAGGCCATCTACGTGCCCGCGGACGACCTGACCGACCCGGCGCCGGCGACGACGTTCACCCACCTCGACGCCACCACCGTGCTCGACCGGGCCATCTCCGACCTGGGTATCTACCCGGCGGTGAGCCCGCTCGACTCCAACTCCCGGATCCTGGACGCGCGCTATCTCGGGCAGGAGCACTACGACACGGCCCGTGAGGTGCAGCGGATCCTGCAGCGCTACAAGGACCTGCAGGACATCATCGCCATCCTCGGTATCGATGAGCTCTCCGAAGAGGACAAGATTCTCGTCAACCGGGCGCGGCGGATCCAGCGGTTCCTGTCGCAGCCGTTCTTCGTGGCCGAGCAGTTCACCGGCATCCCCGGCAAGTTCGTCCCGCTCGACGAGACGATCGACTCGTTCAAGCGGCTCACCCAGGGCGACTTCGACCACCTGCCGGAGCAGGCGTTCTTCATGTGCGGTGGCATCGAGGACGCGGAGAAGAACGCGGAGAACCTGTAATGCCGATCCGGGTGGCGATTGTCTCGCCCGAGCAGGAGGTGTGGTCCGGCGACGCCGACATGGTCGTCGCCCGGACCACCGACGGTGATCTCGGCGTGCTGCCCGGCCATGTGCCGCTGCTGGGTCTGCTGGCGCCGGGCGGAACGGTCCGGGTCAAGACCGGTGGCCGGGAGATCTCGGCCTCGGTGGACGGCGGCTTCATCTCGGTGACACACCAGGGTGTCAGCATCCTCGCCGAGACCGCGAAGCTGACCTGAGTTTCCCGCGGCCAAGGGCGCGTTCTCCGCATCGGGGGACGCGTCTTTCGCGTCACGTCACAGGTCGCGACAGGGCCCTACAGGCCCATCAGAAACTGCAGGGCCTCGGTCATCCGCAGCAGATGATCGGGACCCACGACGCCGAGCCGGCGACCAAAGCGCTGCTGGGACACCGATTTCACGTCCTCGACCTTCGCGTAGCTTGTCTCGCGCAGACCGGTGCCGCCGGGCGCGAGCTCGACGTGGGAGGGCAGCCCGCAGCGCCCCCCGCCTCGGCGGAGCGCTCGGCACCGAGCTCGTCCCAGGCGAGCGAGTCGGTCGCGAGGCGGTCGTACCCCTCCTCGAAGCCGCGCCAGAACAGCTCGCGCTCGTAGGCCTCGCCGGCCTGGCCGATGATCGTCTGCATCTGCTGGCCGGTGGTCGCGGCCATGGCCGCGACCCGTTGCCGCGTCCTGTACCTCACGCGCACCGTGGTACTCGTGATCGTCAGTCATCAATTCGGTTGACTGGCTTGGCGACCCTCGGGTATCGAGCGGGTCTCAGGCGTGCGCCCCCGGGCGCCAGAGCACGNCCCCCTCGGGGTTCGCCACCCGGGCGAGGATGAACAGCAGGTCCGACAGTCGGTTGAGATAGCGGGCCGGCAGCGGGCCGGTGCGGTCCGGCTCGGCCTCGAGGAGGGCCCAGACGGACCGTTCCGCCCGGCGGGCGACCGTGCGGGCGACATGCAGCAGCGCCGCCCCGGCAGTCCCTCCCGGAAGAATGAAGGAGGCCAGCTTCGGCAGGCCGGCGTTGAAACGGTCACACGCCTCCTNGAGCCGTTCCACGTAGGCCTCGGTGATCCGCAGGGGTGGGTAGGCCGGCGCCGGGTCGACCGGGGTGCACAGATCCGCGCCGACGTCGAAGAGGTCGTTCTGGACCTGGCCGAGCACCGCCCGCAGCTCGTCGGGAAGCCCGCCGAGGGCGAGGGCCACGCCGATCGCGGCGTTCGCCTCATCCACGTCGGCATAGGCGGCCAGCCGCGGATCGGTCTTNGCCACCCGCGACATGTCGCCNAGCGCCGTCGTACCGTCATCCCCGGTGCGGGTGTAGATCCGAGTCAGGTGCACTGCCATGGGGACCACTCTAGGCAGTCGTTGACCGCGCGGCCGGGTTGTCAGATCCGGGCGTAGAGCGCGGTCGCGTCGTCGCTCATCCCGAACCGGGGGAACCGCGAGCAGTCCGGGTCGGCCCGTTCCGCCGCCCGCAGCCGTTCCAGCAGTATGGCCTGTTCGCCGCGGGCGAGCACGTCGACAAGGGCCGCGTCGTCGGCGACCAGGCTGAAGGGACGGACGGCCCGGGCGTAGCCGTCGGACAGCGCCACCAGCTCCGTGCCGGGTTCCACCGGCATGGTGGTGACGAACGCGTGGTCGGCGGCAGCGGTGACGTCACCGAGGATCCAGGACCCGGCCGCGGTGTTGCGCTGCCGGCGGCGTTCGCGGGTCATCGTGTGTGCCCGTCCGTAGGCCTGCGCGACATCGATGCCGCGTGCCAGCTCGGCGCGGACCGGTTCGAGCAGCGCCTCTTCGACCCCATCGAACTGGGGATCGGTGAAACTGACCACCTCCCCGCCGGGATGACGGAGCAGCACCGGGCTGTCCCCGAGGAGGTACAGATCGAGTAGCGGGCCCCGTTGCCGGGCGAGGGCGATCGTGGCGGTCGGGAACCGACCCGCGGCGAGCCCCAGGCGCCGTCCCTCGGCGCGGACATGTGCGATCAGCTCCCGCACCACCTCGGGCAGGGATCTATCCCGCCAGGGGACCGTGGCGAGGAAGGCGTCGGCCGCGCCGCTCAGCCAGGCCGCCGAGGACCGGCCGCTGATCGTCGGATCGTCGTGCAGCGGCGTCGCTCCGTCGATCACCCACAGGCCATCGGCGCGGGAACCGGCGGCATCCTCATTGTGGAGCTTGTCCGACCGGCTGATGGACCGCAGCACACGCACCCGTTGGCCCCCACCGTGGTCATGAGAACTCCGTCATGAGAANCCCCGCCACCACGAGTATCGTCCCGACGACCGCCGCGACGACCCGACGCCGGGCCGGTTCGGTCCCCACGAGCAGGACGTGAAAGCCCCAGAAGACGAGCAACGTCACGCCGCCAGCGAGCGTGAGAAGGCCGGCGGCCGGTCGGGCCGGCTGCCCCGCAGCGACGTTCGCGGCGGTGGTGATGAAGGCGATCACTGCCGCGAGTAACCCCATGATCTCCAGGAATCGACGAGGTCCGTACGCGGTTTGTGCCGGCTTTCGCAATCCGGGTGGCGGACGCGGTGGCCGGACGGCTCGAGCCGTTTATCCGCACCCACGACGGGGTGTCCGTCCTTCCGTCCGACGCAGCGGAATGAGGCGACCGCGCAGGGTTGCGCCGGTCGGTCCGGCGGGTGGCGGTGAAGATCTTCAGGCCAGGACCTAGCATCGAGGTTCGTGGAGCGCTTCGTTGTGACAGGCGGTACCCGGCTGGCCGGCGAGGTCGCCGTCCCGGGCGCGAAGAACTCGGTATTGNAGCTGATGGCCGCGAGCCTGCTGGCCGCGGGCCGGACGATGCTGTCCGCCGTTCCTGACATCCTGGACGTGTCGGTGATGTCCAAGGTGCTGGCGGGGCTCGGTGCGACCGTCGAGCGGGACGCCGCCGGCGGGCNGNNNANNANNGAGGNGCCCCAGGCTCCGGGCGTCGCGGCCGATGGTGAGCTGGTGCGGCAGATCAGGGCGTCGGTGGCGGTGCTCGGTCCGCTGGTCGCCCGCCGTGGGGAGGCGCGGGTCGCCCTGCCCGGTGGGGACGCGATCGGATCGCGCGCGCTCGACATTCATGTCAACGGCCTGACCAAACTCGGTGCGCTGGTTGACGTCGAGTCCGGAGTCCTCGTCGCGCGCTGCTCCGGCAGGCTGCAGGGAGCCTCGATCTGGCTCGACTTCCCCAGCGTGGGCGCCACCGAGAACCTGTTGATGGCCGGGGTTCTCGCCAAGGGGACGACGGTGATCGACAATGCCGCCCAGGAACCCGAGATTGCCGACCTGTGCGCGATGCTGACGGCGATGGGCGGGCGTATCGACGGCGCGGGATCGTCGACACTGATCATCGACGGGGTCGACCAGCTCACCTCGGTGGAACACCGGANGGTGGCGGACCGCATCGTCGCCGGCACGTACGCCATCGGCGCCCTGATGACCGGTGGCGACGTGCTGATCCGGCACGGTCAGGCCGCCCACCTCAGCATCGTCCTAGAGAAGCTGGTGCAGGCCGGTGCCGAGGTCGACGTCCGGGACGACGGATTCCGGGTCGTCGGACGGGGACAACCCCGGTCGATCGACGTGGTGACGCTGCCGTACCCCGGCTTTCCGACTGATCTGCTGCCGCAGATCATCGCGTTGGAGTCGGTTAGCCGGGGTACCTCCCTGATCACCGAGAACATCTTCGACAGCCGGTTCGCCTTCTGCCGCGAGCTGCACAAACTCGGCGCCGACCTGCGTACGGACGGCCACCACGTCATCGTCCGGCCCACCGCGCGGCTGTCCGGCACCCGGGTGACGGCCTCCGACGTGCGGGCCGGCGCGGGTCTCGTGCTCGCCGGCCTGGTTGCGGACGGCGTCACCGAGGTAAGCGACGTCCACCACATCGACCGGGGATACGCCCGGTTTGTCGAGAACATGACGGACCTCGGCGCCGACATCCGCCGGGTCTCCGACCGCGCCGTAGCCTGATTTCACCGGCATCGGCCTGATCCCGCTGGCATCGTGACCCCGCCGGCCCGGCCGGCGGGGTCAGGTGGGCGACTGGCGCGAGCCGAGCAGGTTCACGAGGGCACGGGCGGCTCGGTTCGCGTCCGTGCCGAACACGAGCACGTGGCGGCGGTCCCGCGGCCGGGCGATGATGTTCCCGGCGGCGTCGATGCGAATCGGACCGGCCGGTGCCGTGGCCCAGGTCGAGCGGATACCCCGCGCCCACAGCGCCGCGCGGAGCCGAGTGATCTCGGCGGGGGNGTCCACGGTGGCCACCGGGACGAGCAGACCGAAGTCGTGGCCGGGGACGGAACCGGCCGGCCGCGGCCGTGCCGGAGCATGGGCCCAGCGCCCGATCGCCATCAGCAGGCCGACGGCCAACAGCGCGATCAGCGGCTCGAGGAGAAGTGCCCCGGCCGTTGCGGGCATCCCGCACCTCCGATCGTGCCGCTCTTCGACGCCACCTTGCATCGTCCCAGACATCCTCGCGACGGACCTGGATCCGGGCCTCGACACCTCCACGGAATCCGACAGAGGAAACATCGCCCGTCAACCGCTGCCACCATTGAGGTAACCGGCCCGACCTCTCTGTGGCCGAACGACGACAGTTCGATGGAGACGAGGGGGTACGTCGCGGTCCGCCCGGGGCGAGCCGCACCTGAGTGCTACCCGCGATCGGCGCGGATAGCTGGTAGCAACGGCGTCACGACAGCGGGGGCGCCGGACGGCCGGGACGGGAGATCACATGAACATCGGCGTGAACGTGTTGAGTCTGGAGTGCTCCGGGGACACGCGGGCCGGCTGCGCGCAGACGGCCCGCGTGGTTGGCCGGGTGGATGTGCGGACGGTGGGGACACTACGCAGCCTGCTGCACGCGGCGATCGACAATGGGAGCGGGCCGCTGCGCGTTGACGTCGCGGGCCTGGAGCTCGGCGATCATGCCGCGCTGGGGGTGCTGCTTGGCGGCGCTCGCCGAGCCCGTGCCGCTGGCCGCTCGATGGTGCTGGTCGATGTGCCGAGCCCGCTTGAACGCCTGCTCGTCGCGGACCGGCTGGGTGGGTTGCTGCGGTTCGAGGAGGCCGCCGACCTGGTGCACGTCGGCCACGCCTGAGCGGGTTGCCCGGGCGGCTCATCCGTTCGACCACCACCTAGGCCCGCCAGGAGGGGCTCCGTCCCGATCGGGACGGAGCCCGGAGCGGAACGAACCAGGGTGGCTGCGCACCGTCATGTCAGGCGCGCCCGTGTGCCGGGCGGACACGCGATGCGGCATGCTTGCCGGGTACCTGCTGATCGGGTACTGCTTTCGGGTGACGGGCCCGGCTCTTGGCAGGGTGTGATGCCGGACGGAGGCGTGCAGGACGTGGAGGTGCCCGCGCGGGTGAATGCCGTCGGCGATCGGAGCGCGCGATCCGCCGGGCTGGCCGGGGNGCGCGAGTACCGGTCGGTCCTGGTCCCGGTGGCGTTCGTGGTCGCGGTCCTGCTCGGCGTGGCCATCGGCTACGTGACCGCGGACCGGCAGTCCGGCACCGTGCATGCGCCTCGGACCGCCNCCTCGCCCGCCCCGGAGCTGNCCCCCGCGCTGCGGACCGCCCCGTGGGAGGGCGCCCGCCGACCGGGCACGGCCCATCAGATGCGGGTCCTCGACGAGCCTGATCCGGATGCCCTGCGGCTCGCGCTGTCGTGGACGGTCGCCGACTCGATCAAGGCGGCCGGGGGTGCTTCCACCATCTCCGCCCGGCAGGTGACGATCGTGAACGGGATGTACTTCGGCGCCGTCGAGGGCGTTGACGCGGCGCACGACGAGTACTGGGCGATCGGTCGCATCGAGGTCCAAGGGCCGGCCACGCCGCCGGTCGACCCGCACGTGTGGCGGCGGATCGGAGCCGGGCCCTGGACGATCGTCCGCAACGGCCCGCGGGCCTGTGATGTGCTTCCGAGCGCTCTGATCNCCCTGTGGAAGGTCNCCCCGCCGCCCTGCACCGGGTGACCTGCACCGCCATGGGCCCGGGGTACCCTTGACAGCCCGGGGCACCCTCGACGTCGTACGGTCGGTCTGTGCCCTCAACCAGGATTGACGACGCGCGGCCCGGTCATGGCGAGGCGGACGGTCCGCACCGCGCCGCGACGCCCACCCTGCACGACGCCGTCGCCCTGGCCACCCGGGCGCACGCCGGTCAGCTGGACAAGGTCGGTGAGGAGTACATCGGCCATCCGCTGCGCGTGATGGCGGCAGTCGCGCGCACGGCTCCCACCGCCGGGGTGGACGCCCACGCCGCCCAGCTCGCGGCGGTGTTGCACGACGTCGTCGAGGACAGCGAGACCACCCTCGCGGATCTCGTGGCCGCGGGCTATCCGGCCCCGGTCGTCGCGGCGGTCGACGCGCTGTCCCATCGGGAGGGCGAGCCGGTGCCCGACTATCTCGCCCGGGTGGCCGCCGATCCGCTTGCCGTCGTCGTGAAACGGGCCGACATACAGGACAACGCCGATCCGGCCAGGCTGAGGCGGTTGCCGCCCGAGGACGCCGCCCGGTTGTCGGCCCGGTACGTGGATCGATGCCGGATTCTGGACGACCTCGTGGCGGCTCGCGGCGGCGATGTCGGGTGATCGTCAGGCGATCGCCCGGTGCGCGGCGGTCCCACCGCCGCCGGGCGCCGGAAACGGCCGCGATAGCGTGACGTCATGCGGCTCGTCATCGCTCGCTGCAGCGTGGACTACGTCGGTCGGCTCACCGCACATCTGCCGAGCGCCGTCCGGTTGGTACTCGTCAAGGCGGACGGATCCGTCTCCATCCACGCCGACGGGCGAGCGTACAAGCCGCTCAACTGGATGAGTCCCCCGTGCGTCATCGCCGAGGCGGACGGGGTCTGGCGGGTCACCAACCGCGCGGCCGAGCAGCTCGTCATCACCCTCGAACAGGTGCTGCACGATTCCACGCACGACCTCGGCGTCGACCCGGGTCTGCGCAAGGACGGGGTGGAGGCGCATCTGCAGGTGCTGCTCGCCGACCGGCCCGACGCGATCGCGCCCGGACTCACCCTGGTGCGCCGCGAGTACGAGACCGGCATCGGGCCGGTCGACCTGCTGTGCCGCGACGCGGACGGCTCGACGGTCGCCGTCGAGATCAAACGCAGGGGTGAGATCGACGGGGTGGAGCAGCTGACCCGTTACCTTGTCCGCCTGGAGGCCGACCCGGCGTTGCCGCATCCCGTGCGCGGCATCCTCGCGGCGCAGTCCATCACCCCGCAGGCGCGGCTGCTGGCGGCGGACCGGGGGCTGGGCTGCGCCGTCGTCGACTATGACGAGCTGCAGGGCCTCGAACCGTCCATTCCGACGCTTTTCTGAAAGCGATTCCGCCGAGCCTGCCCGGTCCGCCGAACCTGCGACGGCCGCCCGTCCGGCTTCCCCGTCCGGCGGCCGGTCCGTTCCCGTAGTGCGATCATGGGCCGGCGTCTCGAGAATATGGGAGGATCGCGGCGTTCGCCGTCTGACACCGCCCGGCCCGCGACGCCCACCCGTCGCCCGGGGCCCGTGCGCCGAAGTAGAGGAGCCTGGGCATGATCGAGAGGCCCGTATCGGGAACCACATCGGGAACGGG
Source organism: Frankia sp. CeD (assembly GCF_000732115.1). NCBI lineage: Bacteria > Bacillati > Actinomycetota > Actinomycetes > Frankiales > Frankiaceae > Frankia > Frankia sp. CeD. Next base: position 12,101 of record NZ_JPGU01000036.1, on the reverse strand, counting down.
GCCGGCCGCGAACCAGGAGAACGCGAACCAGGAGAAGAAGCCGGAGAACAGCCGGGACGAGGCGGTGAGACACCGCCGGGTCGGGGTGGTGGGGCTCGGCACCATGGGCGCGGGCATCGCCGAGGTGCTGGCGAAGGCCGGTCTGGAGGTCGTCGGCATCGCGCGTGACGCCGACGCGCTCGCCCGCAGCCGGGCCCGGGTCGAGCACTCCCTCGACCGCGCGGGCCGCCACGGCAAGCTCGACGACGCGACCAGGGAGGCCGTGCTGGCCCGCATGCGTCTCGGCACCGAGCTCGCGGCGGTCGCCGACTGCGAGCTGGTGATCGAGGCGATCGACGAACGAATGAGCGCCAAACAGGCGCTTTTCGCCCGACTCGACGAGATCTGCCCCCCGGCCACCGTCTTCCTGACGAACACCAGCTCCCTGTCGGTAACGGAACTCGCGGCGGGCACCGCCCGCCCGGAACGGGTGCTCGGCACCCACTGGTTCAATCCGGCGCCGGTGATGCGCCTGGTGGAGGTCGTACGCACGGTCGTCACCGACCCGACCGTGCTGGCCGGGGTGATCGGCCTGGTCAACGACGTGGGGAAGACCGCGGTCGTCGCGGAGGACCGGGCGGGCTTCATCGTCAACGCGCTGCTGTTCGGTTATCTCAACAACGCCGTGCGCATGCTCGAGGCCCGGTATGCGGCCCGGGAGGACATTGACGCGGCCATGCGGCTCGGGTGCGGGCATCCGATGGGCCCGCTCGCCCTGCTCGATCTGATCGGTCTGGACGCCGCCCACGAGATTCTCAACTCGATGTACCGGCAGTCCCGTGACCACCTGCACGCTCCGGCACCGCTGCTGAGCCAGCTCGTGCGCGCGGGCCTGCTCGGCCGCAAGACCGGTCGTGGTTTCTACACCTACGCGGCACCGGACTCCTCCGAGGTGGTCGACGCGGTCGATCCGCTCGCCGACCGCCTGGGGCGGGGCCGCCCGGTGCGCTCGGTCGGCGTCGTGGGGAGCGGCACGATGGCGGGTGGCATCGCGGAGGTGCTGGCCCGGTCCGGGCACGACGTCCTCCTGCGGGCCCGGAGCGAGCGCACCCTCGCCGCCACCCTCGCGAAGATCGAGTCGTCGTTGGCGGCGTCGGTGGCCAGGGGGCGGCTGTCCGACGCCGACCGGCTGGCGGCTCTGGCCCGGGTGCGCGGCACGACCGATCTGGGTGAGCTCGGCCACTGCGAGCTGCTGCTTGAGGCGGTGGTGGAGGACCTGGCGGTGAAGCGGGAGCTGTTCGCCGACCTGGACAAGATCGCGGCGCCCGGCGCCGTGCTGGCGACCACCACGTCCTCGTTGCCGGTCATCGAGTGCGCCATGGCCACCAGCCGGCCGCGGGACGTCATCGGTATGCACTGGTTCAACCCGGCCCCGGCGATGAAGCTGATCGAGGTGGTGCCCACGGTTCTCACCGGCGACGACGTGACAGCCACGGTCCTGGCGCTGTCCCGAGCGGCCGGGCGGCATCCGGTGCTCTGCGCCGACCGGGCGGGGTTCATCGTCAACGCGCTGCTGTTTCCCTATCTCAACGACGCAGTGAAGATGCTCCAGGCGCACTATGCGACGATCGAGGACGTTGACACGGCGATGACGGTCGGTTGCGGCCATCCGCTGGGCCCCTTCGCGCTCGCCGACGTCGTCGGCCTCGATGTCACGCTCGCGATCACGCGCTCGTTGTACGCGCAGTTCCGCGAGCCCGGCTACGCCCCGGCACCCCTGCTCGAACAGCTGGTCCGGGCTGGGTTCCTGGGACGCAAGACCGGCCGGGGGTTCCTCGACCACCCGCCGCGCTGAGCCCACCCGTCACGCCGAGAACAAGATCGCTTCTGTCCGCGCGGACTAGGATGTCGACGGTCGGCGGGAAATCCCGATTCGCGCGGGAGGAGGCTGGAGCGGCGATGGTCGTGCTCGACAGGGACGCCGTGCGAGCGTTCAGTCGGGAAGTCACGATGTTCCTTCCCGATCTGGTCCAGCTGCTGCGGCGGGTCGTCGCCGATCCGCGGGTCCCGCAGTCCGCGAAGGTGGAGGCCGCCGCGGCGCTCGCGTACCTCGTGTCGCCGAAGAACCGGCTGACCAACGCGATTCCGGTGGTGGGTCAGCTCGACGACGTCGCGGTCATCGCGTTCGCCTTCCGGCGGCTGGCCGTCGGAGCCGGGGAGCCGATCCTGCGTGAGCACTGGCGTGGCAGCGATCGCGGCTTCCAGCTGCTCATCGGTGCGTCGTCCGCCCTGGCGAGTCCGGCGGGGGCCGTGCGCAAGGCCAAGCTCGCCCGCTCGCTCGTGATGGCCGGCTTCGAGCGGGTCGGCGGGCGGGTGCGGTGGACGGGCGAGAGGTTCGGGGCGGGGACGGGCGGGCGCACGACGGCCTCCTCGGCCGGACCGGCGGCGGATGACCGGCCTCGGATCGTTGACGGCGAGGTGGTGGACCGGGGCGAGTGGGTCGCGGGCCCGCCGGCCGGCGATACCCCGGGTTCGGGTTCCCGCACCCGGCGGGATCGGTTCCGGGCATCGGGCAGACCCGCTCGCGGGCGGTGACGAGGAAGGCGCGCCGACGCCGGGCCCGGCCGTCGGATGCGCAGCGCGGGCACCCGGTCGGCTGGTGGATGCCGGATCCGGTCGTCGTCCTGCGGGACGGTGAGTGGGTGTGCGACCGACGAGCGGCGCGGCGACCACCAAGGTCTACCGGTGTCCCGGTTGTGATTATGAGATCACTCCGGGCGCCGCTCACGTGGTGGTCTGGCCGCCCGAGCGGATCGAGGACCGTCGACACTGGCACCGGCCGTGTTGGGAACGCCGATGCCGAGCGGCCCGGCCGCGCGTCCGTGACGGCTGACCCCACGAGACGACGGTCTCCCGTGCGGGCTAGACCCCGCGGGAGGCCGCCGACGCGGGCAACGCGTTCGGCTCGCTGCCGAGCGCCTTACGCTCCTCAGGCGGCGGTGCCTCGATGGAGGCGATCGACGCGGAGGCGGCGGTCAGCTTGTCGCGCAGCGCGCCCAGCTGGGCCGTCACCTGGTCACGCAGGGTGGCAAGCTGCGAGGTCACCTGTTCGCGTTGGCGTTCGAGGTCGGCCAGCCGACGCTTCGAGTCGTCCTCGGCCTGCGCGGCCGCGGCCCGAGCGACCTCGACGATCCGTTCGGCCTCCGCGCGGGCCGTCGAGACGATGGCCGCGGCCTGCTCGTCGGCGTCGCGCAGGGTTTTCTCCCGGGTCTGCTCGGCCTCGGTGACGATCCGGCGGGCCTCCTCGAGTTGGGCATCGGCCTCCCGGGTGCGTTCAGCCCGAACGGTGGCCGCCTCCTCCTCGGCGAGCTGGAGGATCTGGGTAACGCGGCCACCGAACTCCTCCCAGGCGGGACGGTTGGCGGCCAGATCGTCGCGTACCCGGGCCGCCTCGGTCGCAGCCTCCGACGCGGCCGCCTCCGCCGCCGCCCGGTGCGCCTCGGCCTCGCGTAGCTGCTCGACGAGCCAGTTCACGTGATGGGTGACCTGATTGGGGTCGTAGCCACGGCGCACCAGATCAAAGGCGGGGGGCCCGTCGGTCTCGCCGGCCATTGGGATGAGATCGGTGTGTTCGGTCATAGGACCTCAGCATCTCAGACGGTCAATGCGAGCGTGAGGGGAGCCGGCTGTCGACCTGGCCGATTTCCGGGTTTATACGCCGCGGAACCGGTTGATTGCGGTCAGGTGGCGGGAGCGGAGTGCCTCGTCGCGGACACCCAGCCCCTCGGCCGGGGCGAGACACAGCACGCCCACCTTCCCTTGGTGGAGGTTGCGGTGCACGTCGTAGGCGGCCTGCCCCGTTTCGGTAAGCGGGTAGACCCGGGACAGGGTCGGATGGATCATCCCGCGCATGATGAGTCGGTTGGCTTCCCAGGCCTCCCGGTAGTTGGCGAAGTGCGAGCCGACGATGCGCTTGAGATTCATCCACAGGTACCGGTTGTCGTACTCGTGCTGGAAACCGCTGGTGGAGGCGCAGGTGGCGATAGTTCCGCCGCGGCGGGTCACATAGACGGAGGCGCCGAAGGTTTCCCGGCCCGGGTGTTCGAGGACGATGTCGGGGTCGTCGCCGCCGGTGAGCTCGCGGATGCGCTTGCCGAACCGCTGCCATTCCCGGGGGTTCTGGGTGTGTTCGTCACTCCAGAACTGATAGGCCTCGGCGGCGCGGTCGATGATCAGCTCTGCGCCGAGGGAGCGGCATATGTCGGCTTTTTCCGGCGAGGAGACGATGCAGACCGGGATGGCCCCGCCGCGTAGCACGAGTTGGGTGGCGTAGGAGCCCAGGCCCCCGGACGCGCCCCAGACGAGAACGACGTCGCCCTGCTTCATGTTCGCGCCGTTGACCGAGACCAGCTGGCGGTACGCGGTCGAGTTGACCAGACCGGGTGCGGCCGCCTCCTCCCAGGTCAGGTGCGCGGGTTTCGGCATGAGCTGGTTGGTCTTGACCAGGGCGAGCTCGGCGAGTCCGCCAAAATTCGTCTCAAATCCCCAGATTCGTTGCTCGGGATCCAGCATCGTGTCGTTGTGGCCGTCGGGACGCTCAAGTTCCACGGACAGACAGTGGGCGACGACCTCGTCCCCGGGGGACCAGGCCTGTACGCCAGGCCCTGTCCGTAGCACAACTCCGGCCAGATCCGAGCCGACAACGTGGTAAGGCTGGTTGTGACGGGATGCAAGCGGAGAGGTTCGGCCGTAGCGCTCGAGGAAGTTGAAGGTGTGGATCGGCTCGAAGATCGACGTCCAGACCGTGTTGTAGTTCACGGAGGAGGCCATGACCGCGATGAGGGCTTCGCCGGGACCGAGCTCGGGGGTCGGCACGTCGTCTACGTGCAGGGAGCGGCGGGGGNCCTTNTCCCNGGNCGGCATGCCCTCGAACATCCCGATTTCGTCCCGGCGCACGACCACGGCGCGGTAGGACTCGGGGACCGGGAGGGATGCGAACTCCGCCCGCCGGGCGGGCGACGGAGGGCTCTGGGCAATGATCGCTTCGAGAATGTCCTTCACGGTCGGCCTCCGTAGGACGCTGGTGCTGGTGGCGGATAGACGGCAGATGTTACCCATAGGTGGGAGGCGGGGTCGCGGGATGTGGAGGCTGTCTGTTTCGTGCGCGNCGCGATAGAACTTTTGGGACAACTTCGAGTGCTCGGTACGCGTCCAACTGGGTGTGATCGCGCCCATGACTGTCGTGGAAGGGTGGCGGCCCGTGCCTGCACGGAGCGACGCCGCCCGTAGCGATGTCGCGCGGGACGCCGATGCCGCCCTGACCGCGTTGTATTCCGAACACTATCGGTCATTGGTTCGTCTTGCAGCGTTACTACTTGACGATCTCGGCCTCTGCGAGGAGGTTGTGCAGGACGCCTACATCCGCGTCCACGCGGCCTGGGGGCGGCTCCAGGACCGGGACAAGGCCTTGGCCTACCTCAGGCAGACCGTCGTCAACCTCGCACGTTCGACACTGCGTCGTCGACTCGTCGCTCTCAAACACGCTCCCAAGCCGATGCCCGACGCCGCGAGCGCCGAGGAGGGCGCCTACTCCCTCGTCGAACGGGCGGCGGTCATCCAGGCGCTGCGCGAGCTGCCCCGCCGGCAGCGGGAGGCGGTGGTGCTGCGGTACTACGCCGACATGTCCGAGGCGGACGCCGCGGCGGTGATGGGCTGCAGTGTCGGTTCCGTCAAGGCGTACACCTCCCGGGGGCTGTCGGCGTTGAGCGGCAAGCTGGAGGGCCTGCGGTGAGTGGTCTGGAACCGGAGGAGCTCGCCCGCCTGCTCACCGAGGCGGTGGAGCCCATCCGGCCCTCGCCGGACGCTTACCGGCAGATCCGTGCCGGGATCGACCGTCGGCGCCGGTGGCGTCTGCCGCTGATGACGGCGGGCGGGATGGTCATGGCCGCGCTCATCGGGCTCGCCGTGGTGGCGCTGCGGCCCCCTCCGTCGAGCAACGAGCTCGTCGAGCCAGCCGTCCCGCCGCTCGTGACCGCACCCGTGACGGGGCCGAGCCGGACACCCGTCGCGCCCTCGACCGGCGGCACCGGCCGTTCTGCCAGGGCCGGCGGTGGGTCCGGAGGGGGAGCGGCGACCTGGTCGGCGACTACCCCGCCGACCGCCCTCCCGAGCACCAGCGTGTCCTCCCCGCCCGTCACGGCCGGTTCGTCAGCCAGTCCGACGACGGTGACCCAGGACAGCCCTCAGCTGCCGACGGCCGTCGTGAAGCCGGCGGTGGCGGGCGACGTCGACGGCGACGGCCGTTCCGACCAGGTGCGGGCGACCGGGAGCAAACTCGAGGTCGTGTTCTCCCGGGACGGAACTGTCGGGCAGGTCGACCTGGGCGCGATCGTGGTGCCCCTGCACTACACGGTCGTCGACATCGACGCCAACGGGTTCGGCGAGATCCTGGTGCAGACCACGTCGAGGAGCGGGATGGACAACTACGCGCTGGTGCGCTACGCCAGTCTCGACACGCTGGCCTCCGTCTCCCTGCCGGCTCAGCTCACCCTCGCCGCCGGAGTTCAGGGCAACGTCGGCGCCGGGTTCCGCTGCATGGACCGGGCCCTGCGGATCAACAGCGGGACCTCGACCGACGGNTCGCTGTTCACCGTGGCCACGACCATCCTGGCGCTGACCCCGGAGGGCCTGGCCGCCCAAGACAGCCGGTCCGACCAGGTACGCCTGCCGGCGGACCCGGCCACCTCGCCGTTCGTGGCAGCCTGCGGCCAGCTGTCCTGACGGTCCCTGTCAGGACGGTCCGCTTCTCCTGGCCGTCCCGCCGGTCCGGCTGGGTGCGCTTGTCCCTGAGAGGCCAGAATCGCGGCCGGGAATCTCAGACGTGACCAGGCTATTATATCAGCAACGGCCGTTCTCGAGGCCGTCGCCACGAGACGACGTCACCGCATGCCGCATGCCGCATGCCGCATGCCGTGTGCCGGCGCCGTCCCGGTCCGAAGATCTTCCTGGAGATGAGGAGGCATCCATGCCTGGTTCCGTGATCGTGGCCGGAGTGCGGACACCGTTCGGGAAACTGTCGGGCGGGCTGAAGAGCTTCACCGCGACGGATCTCGGTGGCATCGCGATCTCGGGTGCCCTCGCGCGGGCCGGCCTGTCCGGCGACGCGGTCGATTATGTGATCATGGGGCATGTGATCCAGGCCGGTGCGGGTCAGATCACCGCCCGGCAGGCGGCGGTCGCCGCCGGCATCCCGCTGTCGGTGCCCGCCATCACGATCAACAAGGTCTGCCTGTCCGGCCTCGACGCGATCGCCCTGGCCGACACGTACATCTCCAGCGGGGAGTTCGACCTCGTCGTCGCCGGTGGGATGGAGTCCATGACCGGCGGCCCGCACCTGCTGCGCTCGCTGCGCTCCGGGGTGAAGTACGGCCGGGCCGAGCTGCTCGACGCCACCGAGCACGACGCGCTGTTCTGCGCCTTCGACCAGATCGCGATGGGGGCGAGCACCGAGCGGTACAACGCGGGGCTTGGCATCGGCCGGGCCGAGCAGGACGAGTTCGGCGCCCAGTCGCATCAGCGGGCCGCCGCCGCCACCAAGAACGGGCTGTTCGACGACGAGATCGTCCCGGTCGCGGTGCCGCAGCGCCGCGGCGAGCCGCTGGTCGTCAACCAGGACGAGAGCGTGCGTCCCGACACCACCGTCGAGGTGCTCGCGAAGCTGCGGCCGGCCTTCGACGGCAACGGCACGATCACCGCGGGTTCGTCGTCGCCGATCTCCGACGGCGCCGCCGCCGTCATCGTGGCGAGCCGGGCGAAGGCCGAACAGCTCGGCCTGCCGATCCTCGCGGAGGTCGGTCACCACGGCTTCGTGGCCGGTCCGGACACCTCCCTGCAGTCCCAGCCCTCGCGCGCCATCCTCGCGGCGCTGGCCAAGGAGCGGCTCACCCCGGCCGATCTCGACCTCGTCGAGATCAACGAGGCCTTCGCCGCGGTCGCGATCCAGTCCATGCGCGACCTCGGGATCGGCCCGGAGATCACCAACGTCAACGGCGGCGCGATCGCGATCGGTCACCCCGTCGGAGCCTCCGGTGCCCGGATCGCCCTGACCCTGGCCAACGAGCTGAAGCGCCGCGGCGGCGGGATCGGGGCCGCCGGTCTCTGCGGCGGCGGCGGCCAGGGAGACGCCTTGGTGCTGCGCGTTCCGGCGTGACGGCAGGCCTCGGGGAGGCTCCCGCGATGACCCGCATCGACGACCCCGCGACGCTGGCCGACGACCTGGTGCGGGAGCTTGGTCTCGAAGAACANCCCGAGGGCGGCTGGTACCGCCGGACCTGGGCCAGTCCCGACCAGATCGACGCACATGGCGGCAGGCGCCCCGTCATGACGTNCATCCTGTTCCTGCTGCGTCCGGGAGAGGTGTCCGGCTGGCATCGGGTGGCCTCGGCCGAGATCTGGCTCTGGCAGGGCGGCGGGGCCCTCGATCTCACTCTCGGCGGGCCGGGCCGGGCGCCGGTCGCCGCCGACCGGCGGATCCTCGGGCCCGATCTGGCCGCGGGCCAAGCGCCGCAGCTCGTCGTGCCGGCCGGCGAATGGCAGACCGCGGTCCCGCGCGATGGACAGCACGTCCTGGTCGGCTGCGTGGTGGCGCCTGGCTTCGACTTTCTGGACTTCGAGCTCTTCCCCGCATCAGGCGCCGTTCGGGGCGGCCCGGTCAGGTCAGCTCGGGGCGGTCATCGCGGTGGTGAGCGCGGCTGCCGCGGCGACTAGGGCGCCGGGATCCAGCGGGATCTTCAGGACGTCCACGGCGCCGGCTCGGCGCAGGTACGCCCGCTCGCGGGGGTCGGTGTCCTCGCTGAGGACCAGGGCCGGGATGACGCCGGCGGTCGGGTCCGCCGCGAGCTGGGCGAGCAGCTCGGCCGCGGTCGTGTCGGGCAGGTCCCGGTCGAGCAGGATGAACGCCGGCCGGGCCCCCCGCACCGCGTCGAGGGCGAGACCGGCGCGGGGAACGGTCACGGTGTCCGCAGCCAGGAAATCGGTGAGGGTCTCGGCGACCAGGGAACGCAGGGCGGGATCGCCACTGACGTGCACGACCCGCAGGCCGCCGGGTGTGGGAGGACGGCCGAGGGTGACCGTGCCGGACTCGCCGGAGCGACCTGGGAGGCCACCGTAACTGCCCACGAACCCGCTGTCATCATCGAGATCCTCGAAACGCAGGTCGACCGCGTCGAGCACGACGGCGAACACGCTTCCCACGCCGTACCGGCTGGCGACGGTAAGCACCCCGCCCATCGCCGTGACCAGGGCGTGGGACAGCGCGAGGCCCAGCCCGCTGCCCTCGATTCCGCTGCGCTCGGCGCCGAGGCGCTCGAAGGGCCGGAACAGTCGGTCGATCGCCCGGGGGGAGAGCCCCGCGCCGTCGTCCTCGACCTCGATACGGATCCGCGAGCCGGTGATGGGCACGATGCCGACGCGCACGCTGCCGCCCTCCCGGCCGTACTTCAGCGCGTTACCGACAAGGTTGAGCAGGACCTGCCACAGGCGGCGGCGGTCCGCGTCGGCGACGAGCGGCAGCGCCGGATGGATCACCCGCCGGATGCTGCGCTGCGCCGCGAGCGGTTCGACGAGCTCCACCACGCCCTGGACGATGTCGAGGACGTTGACCGGCCCCTTGTTGATGTCCCCCCGGCCCGCGCGGAGCCTGGCCAGGTCCAGCACGTCATCGATCAACGCCTGCATGTGGCGGCCACCGGTGATGATCCGCTCGACGTCGTCGTGGAGGTCGGGGGTGAGCGGTTCGAGTTCCAGCAGCTGCGCGAAGCCCAGCATGGCGTTCAGCGGGGTCCGCAGTTCGTGGCCGAGCCGGGCGATCAGTTCGTCCTTGGCCCGTGACTCGTTCTCGGCGACCTCGCGGGCGCGCTGGTCGCTGGTGTCCCGAGCGACGACGACCAGCCCNCCCTCCGGGTCGACCCGGACCGTCACGTGATGGGGCACGGTGGCCCCGGCCAGGTCGACGAGTCCCACCGAGCCACGCCACTGCCCGGTCCGCCCCAGCGCGGCCGTCACCGCCTCACCGAGAGCGAGGCGGAACGCGGGATCGACGACGTCGACAAGATCGCGCAGATGGGGGACGCGGGGAACCCGGTCACCGAGGAAGGCGCGGGCGGCGGCACCCATGTCGGTGACACGACCATCCGTGCCGACGACCACAGCCAGGTCCGTCAGCGCGTCGAGCAAGATGCGTGACCCCACCTACGCCTCATTATCCGTCTTCTTCCACCCCACGGCGGGCAATGGTAGGGCGTACCGTCAGAGACCGTTGTTCCGGGTTTGCTCAACTGGATCGCCGGCCGGTTTTCTGGCGACGTTTCGTGACATGCAAATAGCTTACCGACGACCTCGGTNCGTCGGCGTAGCAGGGTAGTGGCCCTGCGTTGTTCGATGCGCGGTGAGCGGACTGTCGTGATAAGTCTGACCGCATGCTTGTTGCCTTCAGTGTCACGCCCATCGGTCAGGGCGAGGGGGTCGCGGATCTGGTCGCCGAGGCGGTCCGGATAGTGCGGGCCAGTGGGCTGCCCCATGAGACGACCGCCATGTTCACCACGATCGAAGGCGAGTGGGACGAGGTGATGGACGTCGTCCGCCGGGCCACCGAGGCGGTCTCGGCCCGTGCTGGCCGGGTGAGTCTGGTGCTGAAGGCCGATCTTCGCCCGGGAGTCACCGACGCTCTGCACACGAAGGTCGCCGCGATCGACCGGTTGCTGGCCGGGGGCGAGACCGGCGCGGACGCCACTGATCGTTGACCGCGGCCGGCGGGCAACGGCCCGCGGCCCGCGGCCCGCCGGCCCGGATTGGGCGTCTGTGTCCGACCCCGGGCGAGGCGGACATGAGGACCGGAAAAGTCGTCCGGTGCCGAGCCCACTGACCGCGACCAGATGCCACGATGGAGGCATGCAACGTAGGCCACCAGTCCCATCCAGATCGCCGCGCGGTGCGGGAGGCGCGGGACGTCTGCCCGAAAGCCTCGGCGGTCTGCGCCTCGCCGGCGCCGTCCCGCTCGACCCCAAGCCGGCGNCCCCGCCTCCCCCCGCCAGCAGCGCCGCCACGGCCGCGCCGGACGCCCGTCCCGGCGCGCCAGCCGGGCCCGTGGTCATCGACGTCACCGAGGCGAGCTTCGCCACCGACGTGGTCAGCCGGTCGATGCAGGTTCCCGTAGTGCTGGACTTCTGGGCCTCCTGGTGCGGCCCGTGCAAGCAGCTCAGCCCGATCCTGGAGAAGCTCGCCGCGGCGGACGGCGGCCGGTGGATCCTCGCCAAGATCGACGTCGACGCGAACCCGGGCCTCGCGCAGGCCGCCGACGTGCAGGGCATCCCCGCGGTGAAGGCGGTGATCGGCGGGCGGATCATCGGAGAGNTCACCGGCGCCGTGCCCGAACGGGAGGNGCGGAGCTGGCTCGATCAGCTGCTCTCCCTGGTCGGCGAGGCGATGGGCGCAGTCCCGGGCGCGGCAGCCGCGGGCGGCCCCGCCCGTGACCCACATGTGGCGGCGGCCGAGGCGGCGCTTGCCCGTGGCGACTTCGACACCGCGGTCGAGTCCTACCGCATCCGGCTCACCGAGGCGCCCGCGGATCCCGAGGCCCTGACCGGGCTCGCGCGGGCCGAACTGCTGCGCCGGGTGCATGGGTACGATCCGGTGGACGTCCGCAACCGGCTGGTGGCGAATCCGGACGACGTCGAGGCCGCGGTTGCCGCGGCCGACCTGGGCATCGCGCAGGGAGACGTGGCCGGGGCCCTCGCTGGTCTCGTCGAGGTCGTCCGCCGGACGGCGGGACCGGAGCGGGAAAGGGTCCGAGCGCACCTCGTCGGGCTGTTCCAGGCGTTGGGTGACGAGGAGCCCGCGGTGGCCCCGGCTCGACGCTCCCTGGCAGCCGCTCTCTTCTGAGGACGCGGCAGTCGAGTTGTGGGGAGCCAGTGCACGGTCCAGGGACCGCGGACCGTGCTCAGATCCCCACATTCACCGGCTGAAGGCGAGCTGACGGAGGCCCCGTACGGCGCCCTGGGCCAGGGGTCCCCGCACTGCGGCGAAGCCCCGATGGCTATCCCAGGAGGCTATCCCAGGAGGGTCGC
>NZ_JPGU01000035.1:0-45692 GCF_000732115.1 Frankia sp. CeD | reverse complement strand
GCCCTCGGCAACCCTTCCGACCACCGGAAACCGGCCTGGAGGCCGACATCCACCACCGGTACCAACCTGGTCTCTCCCGACCTGGAGCGACGGAAGAGGTGGAGCGTACCCGCGATCGGCCCGCACCGACCTCGGCCCCGCGGAACGCGCAACCCGGCGCACGAAACCCGGCAGGCCGCCACGGCCCAGTCCCGACCCGCCGCGAACCCGACCCGCCGCGAACCCGACCCGCCGCGAACCCGACCCGCCGCGAACCCGACCCGCCGCGAACCCGACCCGCCGCGAACCCGACCCCGTGAAATTGTGGGATTGAATGGTTGGGGCGGCCGGCGACAGGCCGATCCCCGATCGCGGTCGCCTCCACGAAGAAACCATCCTGAGGCGGGCTCACGGCGATCACCTGAGGTCCACGGGCTTCTCGGCCGCCGAGCACATGGACAAGCCGATCCGCGGTCGGCTAATGTCCGACGGGCAAGGACGATCACCGGTTGAACGACGGTGGCGGTTACTTCCGACGGTCCGTCCCAGGGGGAAGCGGCGTGCTCGGCGCGGGAGTTTGGCCGAATGGTGGTCAGTTCGAGGCTGCGGTCTCCACTGGCGCGGAGGTATTCACGGATCCACGGCTGCGGACCGCCCGGTTCGAACGGGACGCTTTCGGTGCCCCGGTGCAGGTCACCGGCGAGTCGGCGGTCGTTTTCTTCGGAGCGGCGACGGGCAGTGCCTTCGCGCTGCGCTGTCCGACCCGGCCGCTGACCGGCGGAGCCGAACGCTATGCGGCGGTAACGAATCATCTACGTCGTCATCGGGTGCTGTCAGCCTTCCCGAAAGCCGAGTGGGTCGCGCAGGGAGTGCGGGTCGGCGAGAAATGGTGGCCGGTGGTCGTCATGGACCAGGTCCAGGGCACCACCCTGCGGACCTACGTCCGCCAGCACCTCGCATCTCCGGAAGCACTGCGTGACCTCGCCGCCGGATGGAAGCTTCTACTCGGTGAGATGAGCAAGGCCGAGATCGCCCATGGCGATCTGCAGCACGGCAACGTGTTCGTCACCGAACAAGGTTCAGTACGCCTCGTGGACCTGGACTCGGTTTGGGTCCCGGCGGTCGCGCACCTGCCGCCGGACGAGCATGGACATCGCCACTACCAGCNCCCCCGCCGGCAGTCGACGGGCTACTGGGACCGCCGCGTCGACACCTTCCCGGGTCTCGTCATCTACCTCTCGGTGCTGGCGGTCGCCGCCGACCCGGCCCTGTGGGAAGAGTTCCACCGCGACGAGAACCTCATCCTGAGCGCGTCCGACCTCGCCCAGCCCGACCACACGCCGATCTGGTCACGACTCGCCGCAAGCCGGGACGGCGAGGTCCGTCGGCTCGTCCCGCTGCTGAGGCGCTTCTGTCTCGGGCCGCCGGCGGTTGACGTCGATTTGCCGACGCTGCTGCGCGACGCCGACAGCGCCCTGCCGGACGCGCCTGTCAGCGAGGCGGTCGCGCCGTCCCTCGGCGCGGGGAGTTCCTGGTGGGAACCGAGCCAGGCGTCCGTCCCGACGAAGCCGATCGATCCCAGCCAGGGCTGGGCGACCCCGCCGACCCCGCCCTCTCCGTCGGGAGCTCCAGCCACCCCAGGCACCCCGGCCACCCCAGCCGCGGGACGGAATCTCTGGGACGCGACGACCAGGACATCGCCGAACACCGGTCCCTCGGCGGGTCAGGGCGGCACGGCCGCGGGCGCCGGTGACGCCTCGGGTTCCAGCCGGGCCGGCGCGACCTCCGCGGCCGGCGACGGGGCGCGGCGGGCGTCGCCCTCCGGATCCGTGCCGAACCGCGGCTCCGGGTCGCGCACGGCGGCTCTCGTCCTCGCGGCCCTGGCCATCCTCGCACTCATCCTGATCATCCTCACCGTGGGATGACACCAGACGACCGAAGGCTCGAGACACTCGAGACAACCGATGGGAGGCGGCATGGCGCCGTCAGGCGGGCCGGACGACACCGCGTGGCCGAGCCGCCACCGGCGGATCATCGGGGTCTGCATCCTCGTGGCCGCGGTCACGATCGCCGTCGTCGGCCTGATCTCGGGCGGAGGCGGAACGGCTCCGTCGCCGATCAGGATCCTGGTGACGACCTCCGCCGACCAGGCCCTGCGGGCGGCCGGCGGCAACGACGTCAACCAGGTGATACTCGTGGCGTCGTCGGCGCCGCAGCCGGACGAGCCCGAGCTGTTCATCCAGTACAAGGTGCGGGCCGGGGAGACCCGGGAGCAGATCGCCGCGGCACTCGGGATCAACCCGGACGCCGTGGCCGATCATCCGTTCAAGGACGGTGAGCTGCTCCACGTCCCGCTCCCGCCCCGATTCACCCGCGGCACGGGAAAGGACGGCCCGGTCTTCACCGCCTACACCCCACCTGCGGCATCGTCCACGGCCGGCGTTTCGTTGCTCGGGGTGCCGGCCGCCGACGTCCCCCGGCTCGCCGAGGTCGGCGCCCGGCTGCTCGTCGCCGTCGGTCCGGGTGCCCGCCCGGACGTCCACAAGGTGGCCGAGGCACTTCCGGACACGGTCGAGGCGATCGGTGACGACGACAAGGTCCTGGTGCCGGCCTCGGTGCACGACGGCACCCACGGCCCCGGCCGGATCGGCACCGCGCTGCGCTGGCTTCTGATCTTCGCGGTCGGCCTTGCCGTGGTTCCGCTGGCCGGCTTCATCCACGCCGTGACCGGTCGCGGCACCTACCCGGAACCGACGTCGCCCCGGGACTTCCGGCCGGCCGACTTCCGGCCGGCTAGGTACCCGCGGCCGGCACCGCCGGCCGACTTCCCGCCGGCCGCCTCCCAGCGTCCGCTCCCGCCTCGGCGCCCGGCCCCCCCGGGACCGGGCGCCGCCGTCCATCCGATCGGAGTCGAGGTGATCGATCGACGGACGCTGCTGGAGGACCCGCAGTGCTCGTGCGGGAGCGTCCAGGTCGACGCGTCCTACGCCTGCCGCGCATGTCCGAACTCATGGCGGGTGGGCGCCGGCGAGCCCTGGCCGGACATCCTCCCNACGAACCCNGCGGACGATCCCCCGGGCGCTCTCTCCGCCGACGACCACCTCCCCCCGTACTGATCCGACTCCCCCGGTACTGATCCGATTCCTGAGGAAGCGCGACGCCCATGCCCTACACCAAGCAGATCGACCGGCGTGCCCCGGGCTGCTTCATCTNTCTGCTGGACCAGTCCGACTCGATGAACTACCCGATCGCCGGGCGTCCCGGCATCTCCAAGGCGCAGGCCCTCGCCGACATCGTCAACGACACCCTCGCGATGATCATCCGTCGGTGCAGCAAGGAGCGCGGCGAGGGTCCGCGTCCCTACTACGACATCGCCGTGCTCGGCTACAGCGGCCAGGAGGCCCGCTCACTGTTCACCGGAGCGCTCGCCGGCCAGTGGCTGGTCTCGGTACCGGACCTCTTCTCCTGCGTACTGCGCCGGGAGGAGCGGCACGGCTCCTCGATGCCAGTGTGGTTCGAACCGTTCGGGGCGGGCCTCACCCCGATGTGCGCCGCCCTCGACATGGCCGGGAGCCTCGCCTCCGGCTGGGCCCAGAGCCACCAGGACTCCTTCCCGCCGATCATCATCAACATCACCGATGGAGCCGCCACCGACGGCGAGCCCGAGAAGGTGCAGATGTGGGCCGACCGGCTACGGTCACTGCGCACCGCGGACGGCAACCTGCTGCTGTTCAACATCAGTATCTCCGCGGTCGCGCAGNCCACCACCACCTTCCCCGCGGCCGAGTCCGAGCTGTCCGACGAGTGGGCTCGCGGGCTGTTCCGGATGTCGAGCGAGCTGCCGCCGCTGATGCGCACCGCGGCGGAGCGCCTGGGCGTGCAGACCCGGCCCGGCGCCCGGGGATTCGTCTCCAACGCGACACCCGACGCGATCGTCCTCGCCCTCACCGTCGGCACCCAGGTGGCTCAGGTCGACGCCTGAGTGGGGCGGTGGGCCGACGGCTGCGGTGGGTCCCGAGGAAGGAGAGGTGCGGGAGTGCGGGTCACGGGCCGTGTGCAGGTGTGGCTGCCGAAAAACAGCGGCTATGCCTCCGAAGACGCGACGATGGTGAGCACGGCGCGCCGGCGGGCGGCCGTCGCGGATGGCGCGTCGGAGGGGGTCGACGTGCGGCGGTGGGCAAACCTGCTGGTCACGCGATACGTCAACGCGCCGCCGCNGATCGGGGCCTCGGCCGAGGGCATCTACGAATGGTTCCGCGAGACGATCAGGATCTGGAACCTGAGCCCGCCGACGGTCGATCCCGACGACTGGCGGTTCCAGGGCGTCGGTGCGACGGAAGCGGCGTTCGCCACGTTTCTTGGGCTGCAGTTCAGGAGCGAGGAGAACGAACACGACGGCCGGCTGGAGTGGGAGGCGATCGCGGTCGGCGACTCCTGCCTGGTCCGGGTGCCCTCGCCGAAGGCCATCCTGGCGGGCGCGCAACCCGAGTTCTTCCCGTACTCCGCATCGGCAGCCTTCACGAGCACCCCCGACCTGGTGCCCAGCGACCTCGGGCGGGCCCGTCGGCTCGCGCCGACCGGGGAGGGCTGGCCGGTGCGGGTGCGGCGGGGCTTCGCCGAGGCGGGGGAGGTCTTCCTGCTCGGCAGCGACGCGATCAGCAAGTGGCTCTACACCCTGCCGTGGACTGATCCGGAGGTTTGGCGGCGACTTCCCGACCTACGCAAGCCGAACCTGGAGGGGCTCGCCCACCAGCTCAAGGACGCGGGCGAGATCGACCACGACGACCTCACGCTGGTGGTGCTCCGGGTGCGCGAGGACCCGCGGAGGTGACGCACGGGCGTGGATCCTAAACGACGGCCGGGCGCCACCCTCGCCGAGACGGATGGACGCCCGGCCGTGGCCGGTCCGCGGGATCGATCAGCCGGCCCTGCGCTTCTCGATCGCCTCGATGAGCTGCGGGACGACGTTGAACAGATCGCCGACCAGCCCGTAGTCCGCGAACTCGAAGATCGGCGCTTCCGGGTCCTTGTTGATCGCGACGATCGTCTTGGACGTCTGCATCCCGGCCCGGTGCTGGATCGCGCCGGAGATGCCGACCGCGATGTAGAGCTGCGGGGACACCGTCTTGCCGGTCTGCCCGACCTGGTTCTGGTGCGGGTACCACCCGGCGTCGGTAGCGGCACGCGACGCGCCGACCGCGGCGCCGAGGGTGTCGGCCAGCTTCTCCACCAGGGTGAAGTGCTCGGCGGCGCCCAGACCGCGACCACCGGAGACGACGACCTGGGCCTCGGTGAGGTCCGGGCGGCCGGACTTCGCCTCGACGACGCGGTCGACGATCTTGGCTCCCTTCGCGACGTCGGAGATCGCGATGTCCACCGTCTGCTCGGACGGCGTCACCGGGGCGGCCTCGGGCGCCGTCGAGTTCGGCCGGACGACGACCACCGGAACACCCTTGACGACCTTCGACGTGACGATCGTCGAGCCGCCGAAGATACCCTGGGTGGCGACCAGGTCGGGGGTCAGCGCGACAGCGTCCCAGATCAGGCCCGAGTCGGTCTTCGCGGCGACGCGGGCCGCGATCTCCCGCGAGTCCGCGGTGGCGGCGACCAGAACGGCGGCCGGCGACGCGTCCGCGACCAGCTTGGCCAGCACCTCGGCCGCCGGCGCGCCCACGTAGCCGACGACGTCCTCCGACTCGACGACGTAGACCCTGGCGGCGCCATACTGCGCGAGGTACTCCTTGGCCTTCGCATAGGTGCCCGGCGCTCCGAGGAACACCGCGGCGGCCTCGCCGAGCGAACGGGCGAGCGTCAGCAGTTCCGCGGTGACCTTCTTGGGTTCACCATCGGCGTGCTCGACGAGCACGAGAACTTCAGCCATCGGACAAAACCCCTCAGATAAGCTTCTGCGCCGCGAGGAACTCCGCGACCTTCGTGCCGCCGTCGCCCTCGTCCTTGACGATCGTGCCACTCGACCGCGGCGGCGCGGGCTCCGAGGCAACGACCGTCGACGTGGCGCCGGCCAGCCCGACCGCACCGGCGTCCAGACCCGCGTCCGCGGCGGACAACGTCGTCAGCGGCTTCTTCTTGGCCGCCATGATGCCCTTGAACGAAGGGTAACGCGGCTGGTTGATCTTCTCGACCACGGCGACCACGGCCGGCAGGCTTGCCTCGACCAGGGCGTAGCCGTTGTCGGCGAGACGCTCGATCGTGACCTTACCCGCGGCCGGATCCACCGTGACCTTGCGGGCCTGGGTGAGCTGGGGAAGGGCCAGCCGCTCCGCCAACAGGGCACCGATGACGCCGCCACGGGCATCGGAAGCCTCGCTGGAGGTGATGACGATGTCGGGTGACAGCGTGGAGATCACCTTCGCCAGCGCGGCGGACGTCGCCAGCGCGTCCGACCCGTGCAGCAAGTCGTCCGTCAGGTGCACGGCCTTGTCCGCGCCCATCGACAGGGCCTTGCGGATCGTCTCGGCCGCCTTGGCCGGTCCCATCGTGACGACGGTGACCTCGCCCCCGTGCGCTTCCTTGATCTTCAGGGCCTCTTCGACCCCGTACTCGTCCATCTCGTTCATGACGCTGTCGACACTCTTACGGTCGACGGTCTTGTCCGCGGCGTCGAGCTTCTTCTCCGCCCAGGTGTCAGGAACCTGCTTGACGGTAACGACGATGTTCACGNGTTGGGGCCTCCGTAGCCAACATCCGATGTCAGTCCCTTGACATCGTCGCATCTGGGGCGCTCACGCGCTCAATGATCGACGACGTGACGCGGACCGCAGTACGCCCCTGACCTGGACAGCCGGGCCGAAACCGGGCGGCAACTACGCTCCGTTATGGAGCCTAGTCCGTCCGCGCCCATCTCCGGCCCTCCAGCGCTCTCGGGGCGCGCGGAGACACGCCATGCAGATGTATGTGCANAAAATGGATCCGCCACTTTCCGTAATGATTGAGATATTCCGCACGTTCTTTTACCGACCATCCGGGGATCCGCTAGAGGCATCGGCCCCGACTGGTCGTGCATTCCGGCCGGGTTATGCACACCCTCTTCCTTGCAACGTGACTTCTCGGCTACTTTCTGCCCAAGAGGTGCGCAAGGCACCGACATTATGGATTTAAGCCATCTTTACCTCGACGGGGGACACATGTCGAATACGTCGTCCGGAGATCCCTCTCCCACGACCCAGTTCGAGCGTCTGCTGCGGGAGGCCGGGGTATCCGACACCCGGTTCGCCCGGCAGGTGAACGCCCGCGCCCGCCATCAGCGCCGGATCGAGCTGGGCCTGGCCAGGACCACCGTCGGTCACTGGCGTCGCGGGATGCGGCCGCGTGACCCGATGGTCGCCGAACTTGCGGCGGCCGAGATATCCGCGGCCCTGGGATACCCGGTCCGGCCGGTGGATCTGGGCTGGCGCGGGGAGTCCTATGAACGCGACGACCTCGGGCTGTCGAGCTCGAACGCACCCACCGAGACCCTAAGCACCCTTGCCGGACTATCGGGACGAGACATGCGGCGACGCGACCTGTTGCACGACGGAACGGCCTTTATCGCATCGGCCTTCGCCGATCCGGTCCTCTCCAGCCTCACCGGAGTGGTTGACCGGGTCGCCAGGCCGGAATCAACGGGAGCCTCCGCCGGCGCCGTGATCCGGGATATGACCGAGACCTTCCGCCGGCTGGACGCAAAGTTCGGCGGCGACGAGATCCGGCCTCAGGTCGTCGCCTTTCTGCACGACCGGNCCCGGGCCGCCCGGGAGGGGCGGCCGAGCCCCGACCTGTTCAGTGCGCTGGCCGAGCTGACCCAGTTCAGCGGGTGGCTCGCCCAGGACAGCAACCGGCAGGCCCTCGCGCAGCGCTACTACATCCAGGCCCTCAGCCTCGCCGAGCACGCCGACGACGCCATGCTCGCCGGCCGGGTGCTGTCCGCGATGAGCGACCAGGCCGCCCGGCTGGGCCATCCCCGGCAGAGCCTCGCCCTGGCCCGGGCGGCCCTCGGCCGCGCGGTGCGGCACTCCTCGTATGCCGTGCAGGCCATGCTGCACGACAAGCATGCCTGGGCACTGGCACNCAACCGTGACGAGGCCGGTTGCATGGAGGCCCTGGACAAGATGGACCGGGCGATCGCGCGCAGCGACGGGGACGACGGACCGTCCTGGGCCGGCCACTACAACGCCGGCGACGTCGCCGAGTGCCATGGTCACTGCCTGTTACTGCTGGGCCGCGCCCGACCGGCCGAGACGAAACTGCTCGAGGCCCGGAGCCTGCAGGGCGCGGCGCGCGCCCGAACCCGCAGCTACGCCGAGGCCGACCTCGCCTTGGCCTACCTGCGCCGACCGACTCCGGACCTGGAGGCCGCCCTGGAGGCGGGCTACCGAGCCGTCGCCGTCGCCGGGCAGCTGTCGTCCTCTCGGGTCACCGAGAAGCTGCGGGAGCTGGACCGTGAGCTCGACACGCACCCGACGGTGGCGGTCCGCGAATGGCACGAACGGGCGCGCCCGCTGGTCGGCGCCGCGGCCTGCGCCACAGCCGCCACCTGACCAGTCACCGATAGCCGCCGCACGGGCGCCGACGGCTCCCGGCCCCGGCAAGCTACGGCCATCGGCCCCACCGTTACCGACCTCTCACCACCGAACGGGCCGTCCGGGAGCACCCGCCTCCCGGACGGCCCTGTCAGCCGGGCACTCTGGTGAAGTGAGTTCCGCGCAGGAGTCCGGTTCCGCCGTGCCGGATACCGACCCCACCTCCCGGCACAAGGACATCCCGGTCGCCGCCCTGGAGCCCCGGCCGCACCCGACCTTCCCGGTCCGCCCCCTGGTCGTGATCGTCGCGTGGGTCGCGGCGGCCGGACTCGGGGGGATCGCCCTCGGCCGGTTGGCCCATCTCGACGATGCGGTGGGCTGGCCCTACTCCGCGATCAACGCCGGGACCGAACTGCTCTACCTCCCGGCCTACGCCACCGTGGCGGTGGCCTTCGCGCTCCGTCGCAACCTGCTGATGATCATCTCCATGGCCCTGATCGCCATCCATCTGTTCTGGACCCTGCCCGAGGTTTTCCCCGGCGGCGCCGAGGAGGCCCCGCAGGGTGCCGCGCGCCTGCGGGTGATGTCGGCGAACCTGCTCTACTACAACGACCACGCCGACCGGCTGGGCGCGCAGATCCGCGCCGCGAACCCGGACGTGCTCGTCCTCGTGGAGCTCTCCCCGCTCACCCTGGCGCGGGTCACCTCGTCCGGAGCGCTGGCGAGCTACCGGTACCGCGAGGTGCACCCGGAGCCGGGTGCGTTCGGCGCCGCCGTGTTCTCCCGCTTCCCGCTGCACGACGCCGCGGCCCCGATCGTCGGCGGAGCAATGTCATTGCGGGCCACCGTGGAGGTGGATGAGCGTCGACGCTTCGTCGTGTACGCGGTGCACACGATCTCACCGACGACCAGCGCCTACACCGACCGCTGGCGGACCCAGCTCGACACGCTGCGCGCGCAGCTCGAGCACGCCACGCTGCCGGTCGTCATGGCCGGCGACTTCAATGCCACCCGGGACCACCGGCCGTTCCGTCGGCTGGTGAACTCGGGGGTACGCGACGCGCACGACGTCGTCGGCGGCGGATGGCAACCGACCTGGAACTCCAAGAGCCTGATCCTGCCGCCCGTGCTGCGCATCGACCACGTGCTGGCCTCACCCGCGTTCGCGGTGACGGGTTTCGAGGTCGGCGGCGACTTCGGCAGTGACCATCGGCCGGTCATCGCCGACCTGGCCATGCGGTAACCCCCGGATGGCGCCTTCGGCGCAATCCGGGGACCCCTACCACAGACACCGCACGGGGTCTCCGTCAGCGGCCGATGAAGTCGGCCTTGCCGGGCCCGCTCTCGAGGAAGGACTCCATTCCGATCCGCCGGTCCTCGGTGGCGAACAGCCCGGCGAACAGCGCCGCCTCCAGACGTAGCGCCTCGGCCAACGCGATCTCCGCGCCGTCGTCAACCGCCTGCTTCGCCGCCGCGAGCGCCATCGCCGGGCCGTTCGTGTACCGGCCCGCGATCCGCTTCGCCTGCACGTACACCTCACCCGCGGGAACGACGGCGTCGGCCAGACCGATCTCCGCTGCCTCGGCCGCCCGGACCTGCCGGCCGCTGAAGATGAGGTCCTTGGCGCGGGACGGGCCGATCAGGCGCGGCAGCCGCTGGGTGCCCCCCGCGCCGGGGATCACTCCGAGCAGGATCTCGGGCTGGCCGACCCGGGCGTCCTCGGCCAAGACCCGCACGTCCGCGCACAGGGCAAGCTCCAACCCGCCGCCCAGGGCATAGCCCGTCACCGCGGCGACCACGGGCTTCGGGATCCGGGCCACGACCTCGAAGGTGGAGTTCAGATCGCCCACCCAGGTGGATACCTCGGCGTAACCCATCGGCGCCATCTGCCGGATGTCGGCCCCGGCGGCNANCNCNTTTNCCCCGCCATAGAGCACCACCGCGCGGACGTCCGACCGCCGGGTCGCCTCGACCGCGGCGGTCCGCAGCTCCGCGGCGACCGTGGAGTCCAGCGCGTTCATCGGCGGCCGGTCTAACCGGATGGTGCCGATCCCGCCGTCAACCTCGAGCCGCACCACACTCATCCGCGTTCCTCCCGCTTCAGGCCCTCGATGACCGGCGAGGCGTCCGGCGCCCCGGCGTTCCCCNCCCCGTCCGACCCGCCGAGATCGTCGACGGTGCCGGCTTTGAGGATGGTTTCGATGTCGCTGTAGATGTCGGTCGCCACGATAGGCCGACACCCGCTGATCTTCATCAATCATCTCCAGATCGGGTTCGGGGATCGCTCGGTTCCACCCGGCGCACTAGCCCATAGCAGGAAATAGCGGACATTGCCAACGGTCGGCCGCCGGCCGGTCCCCTCTCACGCCCGGAACCTGCCGACCGCCGGAACCTGCCGCGCAACTCCTGAGAGTTGACGGGCCTTCGTGGTAGACCGGGGGGGCAGCGTGTGACCGTGCTGTTCGTCCCGAGCCGACCCAGGAGGAGCCGTGACCGACACAGGTGTCAGCGTCTCGACCGGTCTCGAGAACGTCGCCGATCTCGAGGCGACCCTGGAGAGTCTGCTGTCGGTGGAGCGTTTCGACCCATCGGCGGCCTTCACCCGGCGCCTGCCGATGGACGCCGACCGGGCCGCCGCCGAGGCGGACCCGAACGCGTTCTGGGCTCGCAAGGCCGAGGAGCTGCTGACCTGGCACACGCCGTTCACGCAGGTACTCGACGACTCGAACCCGCCCTTCTACACCTGGTTCGCGGACGGGATGCTGAACCTGTCGGAGAACTGCCTGGACCGGCACGTGGCGGCCGGGCGCGGCGAGCGGGTGGCCTTCCACTGGCACGGGGAGGAGGGGGAGCGGCGCACCGTCACCTATGCGGACCTGCTCGCCGACACCCAGCGGCTGGCGAACGGGCTGCGTTCGCTCGGCGTGCGCGCCGGCGACGTGGTCGGGATCTTCCTGCCGATGATTCCCGAGGTGGCCGTCGCGATGCTGGCCTGCGCCCGGATCGGCGCGGTCCACAACGTGGTCTTCGGCGGTTTCGCGCCGTCCGCGGTCCGGGAGCGGATGGAGGTCTCCGACGCCAAGGTGCTGATCACCGTGGACGGCGCGCGGCGCAAGGGACGGACGGCGCCGGTGAAGGCCGCCGTCGACGCGGAGCTCGGTGACCTCCCGGCGCTGGGGCACATTGTGGTCGTGTCCGGGCCGGGCGGTACCGGGGCGCCGATGACCGCGGGCCGGGACGTCTGGTACCACGAGCTGCTGGCCACGGCGGCGCCCGACTGCCCGCCGGAACCGCTGTCCGCGGAGCATCCCCTGTTCATCCTCTACAGCTCCGGGTCGACCGCGAAGCCGAAGGGGATCCTGCACACGACCGCGGGTTACCTGCTCGGCGCCACCTACACTCACCGGGCGGTCTTCGACATCGACCCGGACACCGACGTCTACTGGTGTTCCGCGGACGTCGGCTGGATCACTGGGCACTCCTACATCGTCTACGGCCCGCTATCGAACGGCGTGACCAGCGTGATGTACGAGGGGGCGCCGGACTACCCCGACTACGACATCTGGTGGCGGCTCATCGAGGAGTACAAGGTCACCGTGTTCTACACGGCGCCGACGGCGATCCGTACGTGCATCAAGTGGGGCGCGCGGTATCCCGGTCGGCACGACCTGTCCTCGCTGCGGGTACTCGGCACGGTCGGGGAACCGATCAACCCGAAGGCGTGGTTGTGGTACCACGTGGTCATCGGCGGTGGTCGCTGCCCGATCGTCGACACGTGGNGGNAGACCGAGACCGGCTCCGCGCTCATCTCGCCGCTGGCCGGCGTCACGTCGACCAAACCGGGTTCGGCGACCCTGCCGCTGCCCGGTATCAGCCCGGCGCTGCTCTCGGAGGACGGCGAGCCGGTCACTGAGGGCACCGGAATCCTGGTGATCACCAAGCCGTGGCCGTCCATGCTGCGCACCCTTTACAAGGACGACGAGCGATTCGTCAAGACGTACTTCTCCCGCTTCGGCCCGTCAACCTACGTCGTCGGCGACGCCGCACGCCTCGACGCCGACGGCTACTTCTGGATCATCGGGCGGATCGACGACGTCATCAACGTGTCCGGGCACCGGCTGTCCACCGCGGAGGTGGAGTCGGCGATCGTCGCCCATGAGGCCGTCGCCGAGGCGGCGGTGGTCGCACAGTACGACGAGCAGACCGGCCAGGCGATCGTCGCGTTCGTGACGCTCGCCGGTGACCGCTCGGGCGACGAGGCCACCGAGGCCGAGCTGCGCGAGCACGTGGCCAGGCGGATCGGCAAGCTCGCCCGGCCGCGGCGGATCATCTGGGCCGACGACCTGCCGAAGACCCGGTCCGGCAAGATCATGCGCCGGTTGCTGCGTGACATTGCCGAAGGCCGGGAACTCGGCGACGTCACGACCTTGCGCGACCCCGCGGTGATGGCCGCGCTCACGGCCAAGGTGGGCACCGCCCGAGACAACGAGTAAGGGCGGTTCCGGTCCCCGATTCCGGACAATTCTGGCTGTCATCGGGTCGACATGACAGTTGTTTCCCGGCCGGGACCAGCTGGCCGCACCCGGGTGTGTCGACGTCGCCGGCACTGTCTAGGCTCACGTCTTCGTGAGAGCCCTCCGACGGTTCACNGTCCGTGCGCAGCTCCCCGGGCAGCTTGCTCCACTGGGGGAACTAGTCCTGAATCTTCGCTGGTCCTGGCATCCCGAGACGCTGGACCTGTTCGAGTCTGTTGATCCGGAGCTCTGGCGGGCGACGAAGGGAGACCCNGTCCGCCTGCTCGGCGAGGTGGATCATAACCGGCTGCTCGCGCTGGCCGCCGACCGCCGGTTCGTGCGCCGACTCACCGACGTCGCGGACGACCTCCAGGAGTACCTGACGGCCGATCTGTGGTATCAGCAGCGGAAGGCCGAGGGCGCCCCGTCGGCGATCGCCTACTTCTCCCCGGAGTTCGGTATCACCGAGGTGCTGCCGCAGTACTCCGGCGGCCTCGGCATCCTCGCCGGGGACCATCTCAAGACCGCGAGCGACCTCGGCGTGCCGATCATCGGCGTCGGCCTGCTCTACCGGGCCGGGTACTTCGTGCAGTCGCTGTCCCGGGACGGCTGGCAGCAGGAACGGTACCCGGGCATCGATCCGCACGGGCTCCCCCTGACCCAGCTGACCGATACGGCGGGGATGCCGGTGAAGGTGGCCGTCGGGCTGCCCGAGGGTCGCACGCTGCACGCGCAGATCTGGAAGGCGCAGGTCGGACGGGTCCCGCTGCTGCTGCTCGACTCGGACGTCGAGGACAACCAGCCGGCCGAGCGGGGGGTGACCGACCGGCTCTACGGCGGCGGAACCGACCACCGGCTGCTCCAGGAGATGCTGCTGGGCATCGGGGGTGTCCGCGCGCTGCGCGCCTACGCCGCGGTGACCGGGACTCCGGAGCCCGAGGTGTACCACACCAACGAGGGGCACGCGGGCTTCCTCGGCCTGGAGCGGATCCGGGAACTCGTCGAGAACGGGCTCAGCTTCGACGAGGCGCTCCAGGCCGCCCGCGCCGGCACACTGTTCACCACCCACACCCCTGTCCCCGCCGGCATCGACCGGTTCCCTCGCAGCCTGGTCGCCCGCCATTTCGGCGGGGACAACGGCTGGCCCGGCGTGCCGGTCGAGCGGATCCTGCAGCTCGGGGTGGAGGCCGACCCCAACGTCTTCAACATGGCCCACATGGGCCTACGGCTCGCACAGCGTTCGAACGGCGTCAGCAAGCTGCACGGCATCGTCAGCCGGGAGATGTTCGCGGGGCTGTGGCCCGGCTTCGACACCGCCGAGGTCCCGATCGGCTCGGTGACCAACGGGGTGCACGCCCCGACCTGGGTGTCCCGGCCCATTATCGAGCTTGCTGACCGCGAGCCCGACCCGGGCCTGCTTTCCGACGACGCGGCCGGATTCGAGAAGATCTCCACGTTGCCCGACGAGGTCGTGTGGGCCGCCCGGCGGCAACTGCGGGAGCGCCTCGTCACCGAGGTCCGCCGCCGGCTGCGGGCCTCCTGGCTCGAGCGCGGCGCGGCACCCGGTGAGCTGGAGTGGGTGGAGTCGGTTTTCGACCCGGACATCCTCACGATCGGTTTCGCCCGGCGTGTGCCGTCCTACAAGCGGCTGACCCTCATGCTGCGGGACCGTGACCGGCTGCGCCGGCTGCTGCTGCACCCGCAGCGGCCGATCCAGATGGTCATCGCCGGCAAGGCGCACCCCGCCGACGACGGCGGCAAGCAACTCGTCCAGCAGATTGTCCAGTTCTCCGACGACCCGGCCGTGCGGTCGCGCATCGTCTTTCTCCCCGACTACGACATCGGGATGGCGCGCTTCCTGTACTCCGGATCGGACGTTTGGCTGAACAACCCGCTGCGTCCGCTGGAGGCGTGCGGCACGTCGGGGATGAAGGCCGCGCTGAACGGCTGCCTGAACCTGTCCATCCGGGACGGCTGGTGGGACGAGATGTTCGACGGCCAGAACGGCTGGGCGATCCCGACCGCGGACGGGGTCGAGGACCCCGACCGGCGCGACGACATCGAGTCCGCCGCCCTGTACGACCTGTTGGAGAACACTGTCGCCCCCCGCTTCTACGACTCGGAGCCCGGCGACGGCATCCCGCGGCGCTGGGCCGCGATGGTCAAGCACACCCTGTCGGCCCTCGGTCCTCAGGTCCTGGCCAGCCGCATGGTCCAGGAGTACGTCGAGCGCTACTACGTGCCGGCCGGTGTCTCGGCCCGGGCCGCCGCCGCCAACGGCTTCGCCGGAGCCCGGGACCTGGCCGCCTGGAAGAGCCGGGTGCATGCCGCGTGGCCCGGGGTCCGCGTGCTCAACGTCGACTCCGCTGGTCTCGGTGACACCCCTCAGGTGGGCCAGTCGCTGGTGGTGCGGGCCACGGTCGACCTCGGTGAGCTGGCACTCGGGGACATCGACGTCCTCGCCTCCTACGGCCGGATCGACCAGACCGACCGGATCCTGGATCCTTCGACGCTGTTCCTGCAGCCGGTTGGCGAAGGGGAGGGCGGTTACCGCTACGAGGGCACCATCCCGCTCGGGCGCACCGGACCCTTCGGTTACACGGTGCGGGTGCTGCCCCGGCACGCACTCACCGCGAGCATCGCCGAACTGGGCCTGGTCACCAATCCTTAGGGGTCCCCACACCGCGGGGAAGCCGCCGTGCCGGGGGGATGGGCTCGTAGGACGAGCACGCTGTGGCCCAGCACGGTCAGGGACTCGCCGCCGACGTAGCTGGTTCCCGGTACCGCGACGGTCGCCGGGAATCCGGCAAGATCGTCGTCGGCGGTATTGAGCAGCAGGTCGTGGCGGGCCGCCCAGGGAGCACCGGGCAGGGNGACGACGGNGTCGCCGCGATCCGGGNGGAACACGTACACCAGGCCAGCGCCGTGGGCCGGTAGATCGTGCGTTCCCCGCCCGCCGGCAGGATCCTCATCGACGGGGCTGCCGGCGACGGGGCTGCCGGCGACATGGGCCACGAGCGTCTCGACCTGCGGGGCGTTCCAGTCCGCCACCGACATCACCGCCCCGTCCGCACGGAACCAGGTGATGTCCGCGAGTCGCCCGGGTGCCGACTGGCCGCCGTGGAAGAACCGCCCGCGGCGCAGCACGGGTTCGGCGGAACGCAGTGCCGCCAACCCGCCCACCAGCCGACACAGCGCCGGGTCGGGGCCGGCCGGGTCGGGGTAGGCGTGGTCCGGCTCCGCGACGTCCTCCGGTCCGGTGACGCCTTCCGGTCCGGTGACGTCCTCCGGTCCCACGAGGTCGGTCGGCCAGTCGAGCCAGGACACCGCGTTGTCCTGGCAGTAGGCGTTGTTGTTGCCGCCCTGCGAGCGACCGAACTCGTCGCCGGCGAGCAGCATCGGGACGCCCGTGGACAGCAGNAGCGTCGTGATCAGTCCCCGGCGCACCCGGCGGCGGATGGCCAGGATCGCCGGGTCGTCGGTCGCACCCTCCATCCCGTGGTTCGCCGAGCGGTTGTCCGCCTCGCCGTCCCGGTTGCCCTCGCCGTTGTCCTCGTTGTGCTTCTCGTTGTAGGAGACCAGATCGGCCAGGGGAAAGCCGTCGTGGGCGGTGACGAAGTTGATCGATGCCCAGGGGCGTCGGCCGCCGTGCTCGAACAGGTCCGACGAGCCGGACACCCGATAGCCCAGATCGGCGACGCCGCTGGTGTACCTGTTCCACACGTCGCGCACGGTGTCACGGAACCGCCCGTTCCACTCCGCCCAGGGTGCCGGGAACCCCCCCACCTGGTATCCGCCCCAGCCGACGTCCCACGGCTCGGCGATCAGCTTCACCGTGGCGAGGATCGGGTCGGCGTGGATGGCGGTCAGCAGGCTTGCCGCGGGGTCGAAGGCGTCGGGATTGCGGGCGAGCGCGGTGGCGAGATCGAACCGGAACCCGTCGACGCCCATCTCCGTCACCCAGTACCGCAGCGAGTCGCAGATCAGCCGCACGACGTGCGGTGAGGACGTGTTGAGGGTGTTGCCGCAGCCGGTCACGTCACGGTAGCGCCGGGGATCCATCGGCTCTACCCGGTAATAGGTCGTGTTGTCCAGGCCACGCAGGGACAGCGTCGGGCCCCGCTCGCTGCCCTCGGCGCTGTGGTTGTAGACGACGTCGAGTATCACCTCGATGCCGACGGCGTGCAGGGCTGCGACCATCGCCTGGAATTCGCCGATCGGATCGTCAGTGGCCGCGTACCCGGCATGAGGGGCGAAGAAGGCCAGGGTGTTGTAAGCCCAGTAGTTGATTTTTCCGCGCTCGAGCAGGGCCGGTTCGGAGACCGAGGTGTGCACCGGCAGCAGTTCGATCGCGGTGACGCCGAGCCGGCGCAGGTGCGCCAGGACGCTCGGGTGGCCGAGCCCGGCGTATGTCCCGCGTAACCGTGGCGGCAGGTCCGGGTGACGTTTCGTGAGCCCGCGTACGTGCGCCTCGTAGATGATCGTGTCCGACCAGGGGATGGTGGGCCGGTTGNCCGCNGGGTGTNCGCCGTGNCCCGNNAAACCGCCACTCCCGGATCCGGGGTCCCCGATCCCGGGGTCCCCGAATCCGGACTCCCTGGTCCCGGCGGAGCCCCGCTGCGCCCGCCCGGGCCCGGTCACGACGCAGCGGGGCACGAAAGGTGCGGAGTCCCGCGGGTCCGGTTCGAAGCCGTAGGGGTCGCCGCCACCGAACCCGTAGATCGCCGGGTCCGTGCGCAGCGTCCCGGCTACCGATCGGGTGTAGGGGTCGACCAGCAGCTTCGCCGGGTTGTACCGCTGGCCCCGCTCCGGGTCATAGGGACCGTGTGCCCGCAGGCCGTAACGCTGACCGGGGCGGACGCCAGCCAGATAGCCGTGCCACACCCCGCCGTCACGCTCCGGAAGTCGATGGCGTGTCTCGCGGCCGTCGGCATCGAACAGGCAGAAGTCGACCGCCTCGGCCCCGGGGGCGACGACGGCGATGTTCACCCCGGACCCGTCCCAGGTCACGCCCAGTGGCACCGCGCACCCCGGCGCGAGCCCGGAGGCGGTCGGCGCCGGTACGCCCGGGGATGCCGCTATGTCCGGTGAGACGGTGGTCTTCACGGTGTCGGACACCTTGGCGACGCTAACCGATCCCCTTCTCCGGAGCACGGGAAACACGGTGGCCGTGGAACAGGCCGGGGATGACGTCAAAAGAAGGGGGACGGCTGCGCGGACGGGGACGGCTGCTAGGGCGCAGGGGTGGCGTGGACCCCCCCTACGTCCGGCCTCGACTGGCCGCGTACAAGGCTGTGGCCCACGTCGCACTCAACCAGGCAGATGAAGCCCGGTCAGCCCTGACGTGAAGCCCGGTCAGCCCTGACGGTGATGCAAACGAGCCGGACAACCCTGCCGCCCTATCCCGCCGCCGCGGCCTGGGAGGAGAGCGAGGAACTGATCTGGGCGGCTATGGCCCTGGCTGAACTTGGCGATTCCTCCGAAGTTCAGCCTCGCGTCACCGAAGCCCTGTCGGGCCTACCGACTCTCTCTCACCAGGCTCGCGCGAATGCCCTGTTCGCGGGGGCGCACGCCCAAGTAGACGATCCGGCGGCAGCGGCAGCGGGAGGACTCGCCGCGCTCGACGCGAACGCGGCGTGGCCATCCGCATCGGTCGTCGGCAGGGTGCGTCGGCTATCTGTGGCACTTCCGTCCGGGCCGGGCGCGCCTGCCGAGGTAGTCAAGTTGCGCCGAGCTCTCAGCACCGCACCCCCGCACGTTGCGGATAACGCCGCCGTCTGACCTTCCCGAGCCTGGTGTGCTACGCCGGACGCACGGTTACAGTTCCGGCGGTCCTGGTACCGACGTGGGTGTTCCGCCGCTACCGTTGATGCGGGTAGGGATCGATGGGAGACGGAGAGCAACAGGAGGCGGCGTGGTGCAAAGACCTAAGCACCGGGATAAACGGGGTAACACGTCCGGCGGATCAAGCACCGGGCGTTCCGGGACGAAGCGCGGCGGGACAAAAAACACCGCCGACCCGGACGACATGGTCAACCAAGGCCCACTCACCTGCCCGACGTGCGGCGGCTCCGGGCGGGCCGGCCGCCCGACCGCTGAACTCGACGCGGACGGCATGTTCGACGGTCAAGGTAAGGACAAGTGCACCAGCTGCGACGGCACCGGGAAGCAGAAAAGGTGAGTGATGAGCCGTGATGAGCCGTCAGCCCAGGACAACACCCCCGAGGGGCCAGACGTGATCATTCTGGAGTGTCCGAAGTGCCGGCGCGCCCAGGCACAGGCCCGCGCGAACGCCCGGAAGGGCAATCNGGACCGGGACGGCCTCCCGAATCTCAACCTCCAGGCGGTCCCTGACCGCTGCCCCCACTACCGGGACGTCTGGACGCCTGGGATGGGCCCCGGTTCCGATCCGCTGCCGCCGCCGGGCACGCCGGAGGAGCGCCGCCAAGGCCCGGTCTGACCGGGCCCGGAAGTCGCGCGAGGAGGTTCAGCGACTCCCGGCGGCGATCTCGGCCCGGACCCGCGCGACGAACGCCGCCAGCACCTGTTCGCCCGCGAGCACCCCGGCCGCGGCGGTGACGGTGACATTCGGGCCCGACCAGCCCAGCTCGTGCAGCTCACCGTGGGCCGGACGGATGGCGTGGTCGGCCGCCGCGAGCATCGGGACGTCGAGCACAGAGTCCCCCGCGGCCAGCAGCCGGGCGGTACCGGCACGGCGGGCGACCTCGACCACCGCGCGCTGCTTGGTCAGGACCGATGGGACGAAGTACACCTTCCGCCCCTGCACCGACATCGCCCAGCCCGCGGCCCGCGCCGTCTCGGCCTCCCCGGTCAGGTCGGGAATGCCAGCGCGGTCGTGGGCGACGAGGTAGACGAACAACCCGTCGGCGACCCGCACGAGCCGGGCCCAGCCGCCGGCGGCGGACCGCTCGGCGAGCGCCACCATCTCCGCCAGGGGGGCGCAGGCGGCGGCGGCCTCGGCAGCCACGTCCGCCGCCCAGGCCGGATCGGGAACCCCGTCGACCAGCAGGTGCCCGCCGTTGGCCGCGATCGCGTAGCGCGGCCGGACCCCGAGCTCGACCCGCGCGTACTGGGCGAGGGTGCGGGTGGTGACCGGGACGAGGACGGCGAGGTCGTGCAACTCGGCGAGCAGGGCCAGCGACCGCGCCGTCGCGAACGAGATCGGCGCTCCGTCGAGGCGTTCGACCTCGACGAGCTCCGGTGCGGGCCGGTCGTCGGCCAGCAGCAGCGAGTGCCGGGAAAAGATCAGCGTCTTGTCCAGGTCGCAGGCCAGCAGATGACGCGGCCCGGACGCGGCGGACGGACCGGCCGTCACGGGGGACGAGTCGGCCGTCACAGGACGTCCGGGCGCCAGCGCGCGTTCGGGGTGTGGAAGACCGGTGCCGCGCCGACCGGGCGGACCAGCCCCACACAGGAGAATGGCAGGTCCGCCAGCTCCTGGACCTCGACGTCGCGGTCGGCGGCCAGGGCCAGCACGTGCGTCAGCTCGTCGAGCCGGTCGGGGGCGACGAGGATGCGCCAGGGCACCCGGCGCAGCAGGACCCGGGTCGTCTCCCCCACCCCCGGCTTCACCATGACCACGTCGGGGATGTCGAACGCGGCCGCGATGCGCTCCACCGCCGCCCAGCCCGCCCAGGTCGGACTGCGGTCGGCGGCCCACAGCCGCGGCCAGGTCTCGGCGACCTCGTCGGCCACCTCGGGGAAGTGGGCCGCCACCGTCTCGACGAAGTGCCGGGACAGATCGTGCGCCGCGAGTTCGGCGTAGTACTTCGCACCGTGGAAGTCATCAGGACCGATGTGCTCGGCGTTGAGGACGGTCCGGCTGACCAGCCCGCTCACCGTCGAGTTCAAGCAGGCGCTCGGGATGAGGAAGTCGTCGCGGGTCCCGTAGAGCGGCACGCACCGAGCCGGGTCGGCCAGCACGGCGAGGGTGTCGTCCAGCCCGAGCCGGGCCACCGCGTCGGTCAGCACCCGGGTCATCACCCCCTTGCCGGTCCAGCCGTCGACGAACTGGATCACCTTCCGGTCGTGCCGGGAGGTGAGGTAGCGGATCGCGTTCAGGTCCACGCCGCGATCCTTGATCACCGAGATCGCGTAGTGCGGGGTGTCGAGCCCGTGGCGCCAGCCGTACCAGCGCCGCATCAGGATCCCCACCGGGGTACCGGCCCGGGCGATCGAGGCCAGGACCGGCTCGGGCTTGGTGACCCGTACGAGCTCCGCCACGAGGCCGGTGGCGAGCGCGACCCGGCGGGCCGACCGGTCCAGCGCCCGGTGGTAGAGCTCCAGGTAACCGGCGTCGGGTTGGTACTCGACCGGCAGGTCCTCGGAGTAGTGCCGGCCGGCCTGCATGGCCTCCTCACGGTCCTCGGTGGGCCGCTCCAGGGCGACCGCGCTGAGGTCGGTCAGCAGGAAGGTCACGTCCGCCGGATCGTATGAACCCGAGCCGACGGTGCCGGTGAGCGCGGGATCCACCGCGCCGATCCCGCTCACCGGGCATCCCCGGGCGCACCGGTGAGCGGTCCGGCGGCGGGCGGCGCACCGGTCGGTCGAGGGGACGGCCGGTAGGAGGGCTGGTAGGAGGGCAGTGTCAGCACCGTGACCGGAGCGCATCGGCGTAGCTGAGTAAGCATGCCGTGGAGGCCGGTATCCGCACGGGGAGAGCTCCGGTCCGCCCCCGGGGCGACGTCCGGGACAGAGTCGACGACCCGGACAGAGTCGACGACCACCACGATGTCGTCGTACATCCCGGGCCGGACGTTGTAGACGTGGCTGGCCCGGCCCGGGTCGTCCGGCGCGGGAAAGGTGAGGGCGGCGCGGATGGCGTAGCCGTCGACGTCGACGGGGTGGACCGGCGAACGCGTCGTGGACTGGTAGCGGATCTCACCCGGACTCGTCCGGGCCAGCGCGTCCGCTATCCGCATCGGCGTGTACATCA
Source organism: Frankia sp. CeD (assembly GCF_000732115.1). Lineage (NCBI taxonomy): Bacteria > Bacillati > Actinomycetota > Actinomycetes > Frankiales > Frankiaceae > Frankia > Frankia sp. CeD. The sequence goes on along the minus strand of NZ_JPGU01000035.1, from coordinate 23,724 downwards.
GTTCCTCCGTCCCGAGCACGAGCGTGCGACCCGCGGGCCGGGTCAGCGCGGCCAGTACCGTCGCGGCGACCGGCGGCACGACCTCGTCGAGGCGGTGGCGGTCGGTCGGCGACCAGCGATGACGGCCACCGTCAGGCAGGTCGGACGGCCAGTCGGCCACCAGCCGGCGGACCGGGTGGGCCACCAGCGCCCCCGTCGCCCGCGCCGCGTCCCGACCGCCCGCGCCCCCGGCGAACCGGGCGCGGATCCGCGCGGCCCGGTCCGCGATCTCGGCCGGCACGGTGACGGTGGCCGTGAGCGGGGCGACGACATCCAGCCGGACCCCGAGCTCGCCGGCGAGATCGGCGAACGCGGCCCGGGCCGCGGGCGGACGGGCGTCGAGCAGCGTGGCAACCACGTAGTGCTCGCGCGGGGCGTGGGCCTGCAGGATCCGGATCGTGCCGAGGGCGGTACGCCCGGTCGACAGCTCGTCGTCGACGAGCACGATCGGCGCGCCGCACCGCAGGATCTCGCGGTCCTCGGGCATCAGCCAGTGGTGGGTCGCGTGGGAATGGGACTCCACGAACTCGAGGATCGGCGTGACACCGGGCAGCGGCCGCCGGGTGGTGTGCAGGTAGTGGCTCGCCGGGAGACCGTCGGCGACCGCGTGCCCCAAGGCCGTCGCGGTCTCGCAGTAACCGATCACGATCGGGCCGGTCCGCGGGCCCCCGGGCTGCTCGGCCGACGAACCCTGCACCGGCGGGTCCGCAACCCNCGGGNCCGCAACCCGCTTTCCGGCCTCCTCGAAGCCGGGCAGTGCCCGGACCAGCGCGGCAACCCCGGCCCCGGCCGCGAGCGCCTCGGCCGGTGCCACNGGCAGATGCTTGCCGAGCACCCGGCTGACCAACAGGTGCGCCCGGCGTGGGTTGCGGCGCAGGGCGAGTCCCACCAGGGCGTGCANCCCCTGGCCCGCCACGTCCGCGGTGACCTGGACATCAAGGCCCAGCTCGGTCCACAGCCACATCCCCGCGGGGGCGGCCGCTGGGCCGCGGGCGGGCGCGGGCGCGGGCGGGTGAGGGATGGGCGCGCCGGTGGGGGCGTCCGTCCCCGCCGTCGCCGTCATCGGGCATTCCACTGGTCGAAACGACCGTGCGTCGCCGCCAGCACCTCGACGAAGGTGTCGCCCTCGCGCAGGACACCGAACGCGCGCGCCCGGCGGATCACCACCTCGGCCCAGGCCCGGTGCGGACGCAGCTCGTTCATCTTGTTCGCGTAGCTGCTCGGCCGTACCCCGCCGGCATCCCCGTCAAGGACGGTCTCGGCATCGGTGTACTCCTCCTGGGTGACGACGTGCAGCGCGTGCACGGCGGGCACGTGGCTGGGGTGGATCACCGTCTTGCCGATCAGGCCGTTGGCCTTGTCCAGAACAACCTCCCGGATCAGCCGGTCGAGGTCCGCGGAGACCAGTTCGCTGCGCATCCGGATCGCTTCCTCCCCGCCGTCGACGCGGTCCGCCTGCGCGAACGGGGTCACCCGCAGCGAGCTGACGAAGAGCCGTTCCGGCTGGGCGAAGTACTCCCACACCGGTCCGGTCACGACGTGGTCACCGCCCCGCGCGCAGATGTTCACGATGTCGGCGATGCAGTCCCGGACGACGGCGATGTCGTAGATCGTCAGGTCGCGGTCACGGCGCAGCCCGAACAGCCCGCACAGGTCCGTCGCACCGAGCCGGATCGCCAGCACCTGGTCGGCGTGCTTGTCGACCAGCCGNCGGACCGCCGACAACGCCTCCACCCGGGTCTCCCGGTTGATGATCTGCGGGCTCTCCAGCACCGGCATAGTCCACAGCGGACGACCAACCGTCTCGGAGGCCCGCAGCACCGCCTCCATCGCCGCCTCGCCACCCTCCTCGGCGAACTTGGGCAGCACGAACCCGGCGAGACACCCGACTCCGGCCGGCCCGAGCCGGTCGACAAGATCCGGGATCTGCCCGACCGCGCGGACCCGGACGAACAGCAGCGGCATCGCGCCCGCGGCCCAGGGGGGCTCCGCCGCGAGCGCGCGCAACGCGGCGACGACGTTGGCCTCGGCTGCGGCCACCTCGGTGTCGGCGATGGAGTCCTCCAGACAGAGAACCATCGAGGTCACCCCCGCCGCGGTCTGTCTGCACACGTCCGATGCCAACCGGGGGCGCGTCCCCGGGGCGTAGAGGGTCGCGCCGAGCGCGGTGGCCAGCAGATGACGATCATCATTCACGGTGATGTCCTCCGGCGGCCGGAGGAACAGCGCGTCAACCGTCTCGGGGCCTAGAAAGGCGAAGTGGCGCAAGCAGCGTTCTCCTCGTCGAAGGCAGGGGCGTCGTTCGACGAGCATCCCGAAACGGTGCGCGCCGACCGAAGCCGGCAAGATCGTGAAACGTTGCCTCTCGGTGACGGTACCTGGCGAAAGGCATCCGACGACAGCCCGCGGGAACTGACAGCCAGCCGACACACGGCGGCCATCTCGGCGCCATCTACGGGGCGCCGATCTGCGGCGCAGCGTCCGCGAGCGGCCAGCCACCAGCCGGCAGCGGGCGGCAGCGGGCGGCGCCCGCCGGCCTGATCGGGAACGGGTGGTCCGGGAACGGATGACCCGGGAACGGGTGGTGGGCCGCGGAAGGCTGTGTCGCCCGCGGCCCACCACTCCCGGCCGACCCTCGATCGACCCCCACTAATGCGACTAACTGGCGCCGGATCCGAAGAGCTTCTTGTACATGGCGGCCGCCTTCGGGTTCTGACCGCCGTTCGTGATGGTCGAGCAGACGTTTCCGGGAGTGGGGTCGCTGAAGTAGGCGTCGTATCCCATCACGTCGCTGGCCGCCTTGAAGGTGTCGAACATCTTCTGGATGTAGAAGGGATTGTCGCCACCGCCGTCACCGCTGCAGGAGGCCACCCCCCATTCCCCGACGCCGACCTTCTTCCCGTGTTCCCGGGCGAACCTGATCACGTAGCACAGGCCGTTGACGTCCTCGCACTGCTTGTTCCACGTCGCCTCGTCCTTCGACGGGGGGAAGTGGTCGTAGGCGTCGATGCCGACATAGTCCACGTACTCGTCGCCGGGGTAGGCGCCCCAGGGACTGTTGCCGCTGGGTACCGGGGAGGCGTGCGCGTTGAAGGTCCAGTCGATCTTGACTTCGGAGTCGGTGGACCGGATGGCGGTCGCGATTTTCCGGAAACAGTCCCGGAACACCGTCGGGTCGGCGTCCGTATGCCAGTACATGAACGTTCCGTTGAACTCCCAGCCGATCCGGATGATGGAGTCCGCCCGGCCGTGCGCCACGAGGAAGCTGCCGAGCTTCTTCCATTCGGAGTCGTACTCGCCTCGGGCACAGGCGGCGTTGTCGCCCTGGCCCTTNGGGAATGTCGGCTGGCTGATCAGCAGCTTGCCCTGGAAACCCTTGAAGAGATCCACCGGCCAGGCCGGCTCCACCAGCCCGCCCCAACCCTGGTCGCGGCTCGTGTAGACGTGGACGATGTCGTTCGGCCGGCCGCGCCAGTCACCGAACTCGACGAGCTGCGCGAGCTGATGCGACTGGAACCCCGACAGCCACGGCAGGCCCGACCTCGTCCCACCGGCGCCGGTGCCCGTCGATCCCGTACCGGGGGTCGGTCTCGACCCGGACGGGGTCGCGGTCGGCGTTGCGGTCGGCGTTGCGGTTCTCCTGGTGAGGGCGGTCGAGCTGGCGCTCGCGGACGGCGCGGGGGACGGCGACGCGGACGCCGAACCGGCGGCGGACGGGGACGGCGCGGGCGAGACGGCCGGGCTCGGCGAGGTGCCCGCGGACGTGTCCTGCTGCCTGGGAGACGGCGATGTCGAGGGCGCCGTCTTCACCACCGGTTCATCGGGAAGAGCCGGAGCGGCCTGGAACGCCCGGGCGGCCGCCTCCGGTCCGGTCACATCAAGAGCGTCGGTCGCCGTGGCCGTGCCCTGGGTGGCCTTGACGTTGACGGTTCCCGCGAAGTCCGCCGGCACCCGGAAGCCGANGATGAAGCGGCCGTCGGCGTCCGCCCGGGTGAGCGCGCTGCCGCCCAGCTTGGCCGTCTCCGCCACGACGGTGACATCATCACCCGCGGTAAAACTGCGGCCACCGACGAGCACGATGTCCTGGTCGAAAAGGACGAGGGTGATCCGGCTGCGCGCCTGCGGGCTCAGCGTGGTGAGTGGAACGCCCTGCGCGCGGCCACTGCCCGCGTCGCCCCCCGCCCGGCTGGATCCGCTCGTCGCGGATGGCGACACGGCCGGAGTCGGCGACGGTGACTTTCCCGCGGCGCGGGCCAGCGGGGTGACCGCCTGGAGGAGACCCACCACGAACACGGCTATCAGGCCGATCCGGGCTCCGGTCCGGACCCGGCGCTGGGTGTGGATCCGGCCGCTGCGGGGTCGTCGATGGGCTGAGGGAATCGGCTGGCCGACCGGAGGGGCGGGTCGGCCGCGGATGATCGAGGCCATGCTCGCGCGCTGCCTTTCGGTGTTGGCGTGACATGCTCCCGTCGGATCACCCGGCGCGCGACGGCGGAGCATGGCCGGACCACGACCCACGATGGGGCGTCCCCTCCGAGCGGACCGCTCGCACGGCAACCGCTCAGCGCTCCACCGGACTCGACCCGTGCCTCACCAGGCGAGTCGACCGGGCACCGTCAGGTGCCCGTCCGTGAACCCAACCGTCTCCGACCTCGCAGCCGGAACGATTCGACAGGTGCTCCACCCAGGTAACCGATACACACCTGGGCGGTACTGGGACTAGGAGTGATGAGGCCAATCGTAAACGGCGCATCCCAGCCAAGGAACAGCACCCTCATGAATACTTTCCGTAGTAGCGCATATGTTGTAGATCTGGTGCCANAAANCCNGAGGNAACCGCCATAAATCAACGGAAGAACAAGAAGAAATGAGCCGAAGCGGACCACGGAGAGCACATCCACCTGGGATCGCTCCGGATCATCGAATGACCAGTGCGTCGTCCGGTGGTTGGGTGATGGTCCATCCAGTCGGGTGCACCAGCGCAGGCAACAGCCGGACTCCCCAGGGCAGCTGGGCGCCGTCCAGGGTGACGTCGATGGTCCGGGTGCCGGCCTGGTCCACAGCGGCGAGCCGAGACAGCTCGTGGGCCTCCGCGGCAGCCCGCGGCGGTACGGTTCCCGGCCGCGCGAACAGAATCAGATCTCCGGCCGGACCGGTGGTGTGCACCTGTACCCGTAGGGTGCGCCGCCGCCAGCCGGACCTGCTCACGGTGTAGGTGACGGTCGGCTGGACGGCCGGAGCCTGCGGCGGCGTGGGGCCGGTGGACGAACCCGCCGTCGGGCCCGACGGCGGGTTCGTCTGCGCCTCCGACGCGTGCTCCGGCACCGGGCGGAGGNGGCCGGTGGCCAGGGGCTGCGGGTAGGTGCCCGTCGCCGCGGGCAACGGCACAGCACCCGTCGCCGCAGGCAACGGATAGCCCCCGGTGCGGGGCTGGGTCGGCCCACCCGGCGGCTGCATCGTGATCGGGTCGGCGACGGTACCAACCACCGGCCGGCCCGAGACCACGCCAGCCGAGACCACGCCAGCCGAGCCTCCCGGGCTGCTCCCGGACGCCGCCGGCATCGGGGGTGGATCAGGACGCGTCGCGGGGCGCGCCAGCACCGAGACGCCGGCCGCGACCACCCGGGCCACGCCCCCCGACCGGTACACCGGGTAGCAGGCCACGTGGTAAGCCCACCCGTCCCGCGGCGCGGCGAGATGCCAGCCGCCCTTGATCTCCAGACTGGTATTGGTGACCTTGGCGCTCGCGGCGTAGGGATCATCCGGTCCGGTCGGCGGTTGGTCACGGCGCCAGAGCACCCGCGCCTCGGTGACCCCCGGTGGCAGCTGGAAGGACAGCACGATCGAGTCGCCTCGATCGTCGGCGCGCAGATCCCGCACGGGTTCGATGGCGAGGTGACACACGGCCCGGCCGACGACGGCCGTCCCGCCATGGACCGTCAGCGGCGTGTAGATGACCTCGCCGACCTGTGCCACCTCGCTGACCTGCCCGGAACGGCTCAGCCCCACAAGACGTGACGAATCGGGGATGGCGGCGAGCGACACGTCGCAGCCTTCCGGCCCGATGCCGATCATCGGCAGGGGCCCCGACCCCGGGTAGGGCCACGGGCCGGTGCTGGTCGCGTGAGCGGTGCTGGTCACGTGGGTGATGGCGGCGGGGACGGCCGGCGGCTGCGGCACCGGGGTCGCGTAGATCCGCACCTCCCAGCCGGGCGGCGGCGTCCAGCGCAACGTGGTCCGCCCGGCGGCGGTGGCCGCCGTGAGGTCATGGACGGGCCGCGGGCGGGCGGCCACCTCCAGCGTCACCTCGGCTCCGGGGGTCCGGGCCGGGTGTCCCCGCGCGTCCTGGTACTCGACGAAGACGTGGTAACGATAGGTCACGCCGACGACGACATCGGTGTCGTGGAAGAGGCCGCCGGTGCCCCGCGCCCGCCGGGGCGGCTGGCTGACCGCGGCGGGCGGTGCCACCGTCCGCTCCACTGTCACGGCGGCCAGCGCCCCGCCGAGGCTCCAGTCCAGGCGGATCCCGGCGGCGGTGCGCTCGGCCCGCAGGTCGGTGATGTCCCGGGTGAAGACGAGCGGGGCGGTCTCCACCGGCGTGGAACGGCGCTCACCGCAGAGGGCAGTCACCTCGTATCGCACCGGAGTCCAGGCGGGAGCGCCGGCATCGCACAGCTCCGTCGAGCGGGTGGTACCGAGGCTGCTCCGCCCCGGGGCCACCCCCTGGCCGTCGCCAGCTTCCACGGGCACGACGCGTTCCACCCGGTAGGAGACCGGGCCCCCGACCGAGGGCGAAGCGCGCCACCACAGCTGCACCGAACCGTCGGGGCCCGGCACCGCGGTCAGGTCGGACGGCGGGGAGAGCGGCAGAGCCGCCATCGCCGCGAGCGCCTCCCGGTTGTCCGCCGCCGTCGCGAGGACCGCGGCGAGGGCGGCCTCCTGGTCCTCGGGTGGTAGCGCGCGCGCCGCCTCGACCCGCCGGCGGATCACCGCCTGGGCGGCAATGAGCTCGGCCAGCACCTCGGCCGGTTTCCGGCCGTCGGGGCCGGGGACGTCGGCGGCCTGTGCCGCGAGCCACCGGGCATCGGCAAGCGCCGCATCCGCCCGGCACGCCGCGCGGGCCTCGGTGAGTGCCCGCCAACCGGCGTCCGCGGCGCCCAGCGCGGCGGAGACCCGGGCTCCCAGTTCCTCCGCCGTCCCGGCGACCGGTCCACCGACGGCGGCCAGCACCGGATGGGCGGTCGTGAGGATCTCGCCGGCCTGGCGGGGATGACCGCCCTCCAGGGCGCGACGCACCGCGACGAGCGCATCGGCCGCCTCCCTGGCCTGGCGCAGGCTGTGCCCGCAGTGCCGGCAGACGACCGCCGCCGCCTCGGNCATCGATCCGCAGGACGGGCAGGTGGTGTAGAGGTCGGTGTCGCAGTACCGGCAGTGCCGCACGGACCCGGCCGCCTCCGGCCGGCCGCATCCCGGGCATACCACGTAGTCGACGACCCCGCCGACGTTCACCGCGGCGCCGAGCTCCCGAGCCGCCTCCAGGACGACGGACTTCGCCTGAGCCGCGGTCAGTCCGCGCCCGGTCGCGAGCGCCGCCCGGACGAGACCCTCGAAGGCGACCGCGGTGAGCTCGCCGTCGAGCACGACGTGTTCCTCGACCGCGGGCCGCAGCTCGTCCACGGCGTCCGCCATCAGCCCAACGGTGTACGCGGCGGGGTCGCCCTCGATCAACCGGGCGGAGACGAGGGCGAGCAGGTCCGCGGTGACCGTCTTCTCCCGGTCATGGGGACGGTGGTGGTTGCCCGCCACCATCGCGGCGTACGCGGCCCGCAGCCGCTCCGGTGAGGCGTCCGGGGCCAGCCCCAGGAAGGCCCACAGCGACGCCGTCGAGACCCGGTCCCCGCCGCGCAGGGCGCGCAGCTCGCCGAGCCGTTCGGAGATCTGCCGGCGGACCTCGGCCGGCAGCGGTTCGACGCCCCCGCCGACGGCGTCGATGATGATCTGCTCCCGGCTCAGGCGGGCGTCGAACTCCTCGACCGTCACCCCCGCGGCGACGGCGAGGCGGCGCAGGCCGTCCACCCGGGATGCCGGGATGCCGCCGAAACGCTCCCGGACGGTGGCGAGATAGCCGTCGACCTTGGCGAGACGCTCGGCGTCACCGCTACGCCGGGCTGCCAGCACCCGGGCGCGGNCCCGTTCCCGGGAGTCCGCGTCCCGCAGCGGCTCCTCCCATTCCGCCCGCCGACGGACAAGCTCGGCGGCGAGGGTCGCGTACTTCGCCGAGTTGCGTTCCCGCTGCAGGAAGGCGAGCACCCGCACCAGGTGCGCCCCGACGTCGGAGTCGGTGTACGCCACCGTCGGATCGAGACCCGCGAGGAGGAACGGGTCGGCGGTGTCCAGGGAGGCGCGGGCCCGCAGCGGCGCCAGCACCCGCTGGCGATAGCCGCTGCCGTCGAACGCCGCGCTCACCGATCCACCTTCGTCCCACGTGCCCACCGTGCCCACCGTGCCCGCCGGGAACCGGCCGGCGGCCCGTCGTCAGGCGCCGATCGTGGAGCGGCCGTCGACCACTCCACACCTGAGAGTACGAAGCCGCGCCTCGGCGCGGGCCGCGGACGCCAGGTTGGCGCCGCCCGCACGCACTGCGCGCACCCACGTCCCCGCGAGGCCTGTAGGGCGCTCCACCGGACGCGGTGCCTGGTCAGGCTGAACCCTATCCACTCCGGCGTCGGCCGCCGCGGGCCGGAACACTCGTGCGGGAACACTCGTGGGGGAGGCCGAATGGCCCGGCACCGGCATCGATCCACGGCGAGGTCCGATCCGCCGCGGGGTCCGATCCGCCGCGGGGTCCGATCCGCCGCGGGGTCTCAGTCCCGCTGCTTGAGCAGGCTGACCTTCGCCGACTCGACGGCCCGCATCTCCTCCGAGCCGACCCCGGCGCGCACCTCGAGCACCAAGGGGGTGGCCGCGCCCTCGTGCGAGGCGGTGACCTGGATCGTCTGGTCCCCGCCCATCGTGAAGGTCACCTCAACGGGGGTGCCCAACGGGTGGCCAGGCGGAATCCCGCTGATGGAGCCGGCGACGATCACCTTGTTGTCGTCGATCGCCGTGGACTCGGCGGTGGTGCCCTGCTCGAAGACCCGGATGTCCACCTCGGCCTGATCGTCGACGACGGTGTAGAAGGTCCGGGTGACGGCGATAGGCAGCGGGTCGTTCTGGTGGGCGAGGAAGGCCGCGACCGGTGTGCCCCGGTCCTCGGCGAAGATCCCGAAGCCACGTGACGTGACGTTCGTCACTTTCGTGCGGACGAGATCGACCACGGAGGCGGTCGAGAGTCCCGCCTCCTCGGCGCTGGCTGCGGCCGCCTTCTCCACGTCCACGGCGTCGGCTGCGGCGAGTTCCTGGTCGGGACGTAGATGCCCGCTGGCGACCAGGTCCGCGTGGACCTCGCGCTCCAGTGCCTTCTTCTGCCCGTACACCGCGGCGCCCTTGGCGACGGCGAGATCGGGATCGGCAAGCCGAGAGGTGAGCCCGAAGGACTCCTGCAGCCGGCGGGCCACCGCCGGTGTCTTGCTCATGCCCCCCACCAGCAGGCACAAGTCGATCTTCTCGACACCCTTCTCCCGGGCTCGCGCCAGCACCGAGCCGGTCAGGTCGATGGTGCGCNGCAGCAGCGGGCCGGTGATCTCCTCGAAGACGGTCCGGGTCNCCGGCACGNTTGTGCGCCTGCCGTTGTGCACGACCAGCACGTCGACGCTGTCCCGGCCGGACAACGCCAGCTTCGCGTCCTCGGCCGCGGCCAGCAGCTCCTGCTCGTCGTAGACGTCGTCGAGCGGGTCGCCCGCGTCGGGCTGCGCCTCGGTGAACTTCTGCGCCAGGNAGCGGACGAGTTCGTTGTCCCAGTCCGCACCGCCCAGCTCGTGGTCGCCATCCGTGGCGACCACGGTGATCGCGCCCTCGCTCAGCCTGATGACCGTGGTGTCGAACGTGCCACCGCCGAGGTCGTAGACCAGCACGGTCGACTCCTCGGCCCCGTCCTGGCCGAATCCGTAGGCGAAGGCGGCGGCGGTCGGCTCGTTGATGATGTCGACCACGTTGAGGCCGGCGAGCTCGCCGGCCAGCTTCGTCGCCTTGCGCTCCTCGTCACCGAAGTACGCGGGCACGGTGATCACTACATCGGTGACCGGGACACTGGTCGCGCGTTCGGCATCCGCGGCGAGCGCCTTGAGCACCAGGCTCGACACCGCGGCGGCGCTGTACTCCTCGTCATGCGCCACGAACCGCCAGTCCGACGCGCCCATGTGCCGCTTGACCAGCCGGGCGACGTCGTCGGGACGGATGCGAGCCTGACGCTTGGCCTGGGTTCCCACCACGAAAGAGGTTGGGCCCTCCGCCCCAGTGTCGAACAGGACGACCGAAGGCGTCGTCGGCTGGGACTCGATGTTGCGGATCACTTCCGGTCGGCCGTACTCGTCGACCTGGGCAATGCAGGAGTAGGTCGTGCCCAGGTCGATCCCGAACACCTTGGTGCCTGCCACCGTCTAATTCTTCCCTTCACAAGCCTCGTACCTCCGCGGCTCAGCGCGNTCGGTAGACCTCGGTCTCCGCCGGTCGGACGACCGTGGTCTCGCCGCGGACGAAACCCGGACGAACGGTACGAGCGATCGTCCCGTCCCGTCCCGGGTCGTCCGTCGGCACCCGACGCACCCCCAGGTGCCGCGCCGGGTCGAAGGTCCCGCCCGGCACCGCCGTGTACGGGCGGACGTCCACAGCGACATCGAGCACCTGGAGCAGCTGCTTACGCAGGATGCCGGCGACACTCTGCGGATCGTCGGCCCCCAGGCTACCCATTTGATCATGAAGTCGAATCAACCCCCGCAGAAGGGGGGCCATGGCTTCGGTAAGCTCACCACTACGTAGCCGGGCATTCTCGGCATGCAATCGGTCCACGAGTTGGGTATCGTGACGCCGTAGCCGGGCCAGCTCGTCAACGCGGCTCGCGAGGCGTTCCAGCGCCACCGCCTGGACAGCACCGATCGAACCCACCAGATCCGTCCCGCCGCCGTCAGGGCCCGGACGGTCCACGGGGCAGTCCTGATCCGCCGAACCGTCCTGAGGAACCTGATCATCCTGAGCCGCGGTGCCGCCATGGTCGACCGGGCCGCGCTCCGCATCCCGTTGATCCGGGCCCGTCGGAGACCGTGTCGGCGTCGCCGGTCCGGCGTGCTCGGCGCGCTCGGATGCCACGGCCGACTCCGGCTCGTCGGGCCGGACCTCGTCGGGCCGGACCTCGTCGGGCCGGACCTCGTCGGGCCAGACCTCATCAGGCCAGACCTCATCAGGCCGGACCTCATCAGGCCGGACCTCATCAGGCCGGATGTCCTCAGGGCCACCCGCCCCGCGGTCCCCGGCCTCGGGACCGGTCTCGCGCCACTCAGCCTCCGGCAGGTCATCGGCCTCGCGCGGATCGGTCGCCTCGTACGCGGGCGCGCCCCGAGAGCCCGCGACGGAGCGGTGCNCCNCCCGCNNCCCATNCCCCGANCCGGCATGGNCCCCGTAGCCACTCGACCCGCCGTGGCTTGGCTGCGAGGGGGACCATGCCGGGGCGTTCCGTCCCGGGAACCGGTCCTCTCTCGGCGGATGGGCGTCCACCGGAACCTGCCCTCTCCGGCCCTGTTCCCAGCCGGCCGCCCGCGAAGGACCGGCGTACGCCGGGTCGGCCTGGCCCGGATCGGCGCCGGTCACCGGCCCGCCGCGATCATCGGCGGAGTATCGTCCGGGCCGCTCCCGGCCTCGCCCGGAAGCCGGGTCACGATCAGGATGAGATCGGTGCCCGGGGTGGGCCCGCTGGTCGCAGCTCGCACGGTCGGCGCGCGCCTGCTCGGGCGAGGGCTCGCGACGTGGCTGGAACATCGAGTATCGATCCTCCTCGCCGACGGGCGGCGGGACCGGATGGCTCATCGCGGACTACCGGCGTCACTTGCGGCCGGCAGTCCAGTTCAGGCCCCAGCCGTAGGCCTCGTCGAGCTCGCGGTGACCGCTGACGTAGCGGACCTCCCGGCTGACCTTGAAGTCGTTGCCGGTGTTGGTCAGCAGGGCGATGGCGCACATCCGGGCGCCACCGGCCTGCTCGTCCAGCCGGACCTCGATCGGGGCACCCTGCGCCGGAGTCAGGGTGACCACCGCGTCGGCCTGGTCGAACGAGGCCACCCCCTCGTAGATGAAGGCGAACACGAGGATGCGGCGGATCTGGGAGATGGCGGCGAGGTTCACGTACAGGTTCTCGCCACCGACCGCGGCGCCCGTGCGGTCGTCCGCGTCGAGGTTGATGAAGGGGGGATCCGTGAAGGAGCCGAACGCATCACCCAAGGCCTGGACCACACCCGCACGGCCGTCGGAGAGCTCGAACAACGCGGCGAGGTCGAGATCAATGCCGCCGCCCGCGGCGCCCAGCACCCGCTTGAGGAAGCCGCCCTTCTGCTGGCCGCCGCCCGGCTGCTGGTTCCAGTTGAGGTTCACGTGCAGCCGCCCGCCACCACCCTGCTTGCTCAGCGAGACGGTCGGCGCGGATTTCGTCAGTGTCACCTTGCTCAGCGAGACCGGGCCGGAACCGGCCGCCGGTGTGGCGGGACGTTTGCTGTAGTCGATGCCCATGATCCGCTCCCTCGCGGTAGCTGGGTGTCATCCATGATCAGGTGATCATCGCCTGGCAGGATCGGACGCCAGTACCCGANGATGTCACATCCGCGGCGGCGCTCTCCAGACCGGCCACCCAGGCCCGGTGCGCCGGCCGGCTGTCGCCGCCCGGCGCACGGCCGCTACATCGGGGCGCCGACGGCCTCTCGTGGCTGCCCCGGGCCGCCCTCGTCCTCGCCCGGGACGGACCCGGCACCCGCCAAACCGCGCTCGGCGGACCGGTGGCGGATGGAGGACAGCAGCGACAGACCGATGAAGGCCACCCCGATGAGACCGGTGACGATCTCCGGAACCTCGGTCTCGATCGAGATGGCCAGGATGATGGCCAGCGCCCCGATCGCATAGTGGGCACCGTGCTCGAGGTAGATGTACTCGCCGAGAGTGCCCCGCCGGACCAGGTAGACGGTCAGGGACCGGATGTACATCGCGCCGATCCCGAGACCGGCCGCGATGACGAAGATGTTCTGGGAGATCGCGAAGGCGCCGACGACTCCGTCGAACGAGAACGACGCGTCGATGACCTCGAGGTAGAGGAAGAGGAACGCGGCGGCCTTGCCGGTGGCGAGCACCAACTTCGGCGGGCCGCCGGTACCGTTCGACCGGACCGGGGCCAAGCCTGCCGACTCGGCGACGGAATCGTCGNCATCGTCCTCGGCGCCCACACCGCGGGCCTCGAAGAACTCGCCGAGTCCCCGCACGCCCAGATAGGTCGCGAGCCCCGCCACCCCGGAGAGCAGCACCTGCTGCTGGTGGTCGCCGGCGAAGGCCTGGCCGACCACCAGCAGGGCGATGAGCCCAAGCACGATCGGAACCACATCGAGCTGGCCCGCCCTGCGCAGCGGCTCCTCCAGCTTCTTGATCCACTGGATCTCCCGTTCGGGGTCGAACAGGAAGTCCAGGAACAGCATGAACAGGAAGATCCCGCCGAACGCGGCGATGGCCGGATGCGCGTCACCCAGTTTCTCCGCGTACCGGGCACCGTCGTTCAGCGCCAGGTCGAAGACCTCGAGCGGACCGAGATGCGCGGTCAGCGCCACGATGGCGATCGGGAAGATCAGACGCATGCCAAACACCGCGATCAGGATGCCGAGCGTCAGGAAGATCCTCTGCCAGAACTGGCTCATCCGGCCGAGGATCGTCGCGTTGATGACGGCGTTGTCGAAGGACAAACTGATCTCGAGCACCGCGAGGATCGCGACGAGCGCCGCGTTCCTGGGGCCACCGATCACCCCCGCCGCGGCCACCCCGATAACGGTGATCGCCAAGGACCATCCGAAGATTCGCAAGGCGTGCACGCCTACCAACACCCTCCCGGACCGGTCGCCAGACCCCGGCCGCGCCGCGCGGGCGGATCCGCGGTCCGTCGGATCCCGCATCGCTCAAGCATCGCCGGAGACCGCGTCGTCCCGCGGCCTGCTGGCCCGGTGCGGCGGTCGTCGGCATCGTAACTGCTCGTCTGGTGGGCACGACCTGACAAAAGTGCTACACCCGATGTGTATCGCTCTACCTGTACATGTCACCCACACACGACCGGACCCATAGCATCTGGTCATTACCGCGCCGGCCGGCGCGGTCGGACCCAGTGACCCGGTCGGACCCGGTCGGACCCAGTGACCCGGTCAGACCCAGTGACCCGGTCAGACCCAGTGACCCGGTCGGACCCGGTCGCCTGACCGAGCCCGACTGCGCATCCGGGGTTCAGACGTATCCGGGGTTCAGACGTTGACGCCGAAGTCGCGCGCGATCCCGGCCAGACCCGAGGCGTAGCCCTGTCCGACGGCTCGGAACTTCCAGTCCGCGCCGTGCCGGTAGACCTCGCCGAACACCATGGCCGTCTCGGTGGAGGCGTCCTCGGTGAGGTCATAGCGGGCGATCTCGCTGCCGCCGGCGCCGTTGACGATCCGGATGAAGGCGTTGCGGACCTGGCCGAAGTTCTGCTGCCGCGAGTCCGCGTCATAGATCGAAACCGGGAAGACGATCTTGTCAATCTCCGCCGGCAGGGATGTGAGGTTCACCGTGATGGCCTCGTCGTCGCCNTCACCCTCGCCGGTCAGGTTGTCGCCCTGGTGCTCGATCGCACCGTCGGGGCTCTTGAGGTTGTTGAAGAAGACGAAGTGCCCGTCCGACACGACCTTGCCGTCGGCCCGGCACGCGATGGCGCTCGCGTCCAGGTCGAAGTCCGCGCCGGTTGTGCTCCGAACGTCCCAGCCGAGCCCGACCAGGATGTTGGTGAGTCCGGGCGCCTCCTTGGTCAGCGACACGTTGCCGCCCTTGCTGAGGCTGACTCCCACTGCTCCTCCTGCTGTGCGTTGTTCGAAAGGGCTGCCGTTCAGATGTTGCTGCCGTTCAGATGTTGCTGCCGTTCAGATGTTGCTGCCGTTCAGATGTTTCGGGGGCCGCTCGAGCGGCCCCCGCGGAAGCCGGCGACCCGGGGCGAGGTGCGCCCCGGGTGTCCCCGGGTGTCCCCGGGTGTCCCCGGGTGTCCCCGGGTGTCCCCGGGCGCCGGCAGCCTACTGCGCGGCGTGAACGCCACAGTGACTCTCCGCCCACGAAGGCCACGTGGCCGGAGTACTGTGCCCTGCGGGACGAACGAGTGGGCCACGAGGTTCCCGCAGCCGGTGCCACACCGCCCCGTAGCCGCGCCGGCTGCGCCCGAATCGTCCCGGTGCCGCCCGCCCGCCACGATCGGGCCACCCCTTTACGCGCCGGCAACCGCGGCGGAACACCACCCGAGCCACCCCGACCCCATCACACAACATCACCACAATGATTCCGGAATGCGCCGGGCGTCCGCCGCCGGGACCCCGGTGACGCTCCGACCTCGACCCCGCACCCGGAGCACCGCAACAGAGGAGGTTCGGACGTTCGACAGGGCCGCAACTGGGGAACATTGCCTTCAGCGCGGGCCATCCGGGCGGGACGGACCGACCCATCCCAACGACAACAATCGCCCATGCGATGGTCGCGGGCAGTTCACACAGAGGTGTCGCCAATCGCCACGTACAGGGCGGACCATTGAGGTGTGGTTCGTCTGGATAAGGTCGTCATGATGATCGGACGTTCAGTAGGCCGGGTTGTCGTCTCCGATGTGACACCGACCGTCTCGTGTGGCCAGTGGCCGGCGCGGGCGGTCGCGGGCGAAATTCTCACCGTCGGTGCAACGGTGTTCCGCGAGGGTCATGACCTCATCGGCGCGAACGTCGTGCTGTCAGGTCCCGACGGGCAGGGAACTCCGTTCATCCGGATGCGCTCCGCCGGCCCCGGTACCGACCGTTATGAGGCGGAGATCACCGCCGGGACCGAAGGCCTGTGGGGATATCGGGTCGAGGCGTGGGCCGATCCGGTCGCCACCTGGCGGCACGGTATTGCCCTCAAGGTCGGCGCGGGCCAGAGCACGGACGAACTCGCGGTGGACTTCGAGGACGGTGCGCGCCTGCTGCTGCGGGCCCTGCCCGCAGTCCCCGAACCGCGCCGGGCGGAGATCGCTCTCGCCGTGGCCGCGCTGCGCGACGACGACTGCACCGACCCCCGCGACCGGATCGCCGCGGCCCTCGATCCCCGGCTGGTGAGCCTGCTGGACGCCTGTCCGCTGCGCGAACTGGTGACCCGCTCACCGCTGTACCGGCTGTGGGTGGATCGTCGGCGCGCCCTCTACGGCAGCTGGTACGAGATGTTCCCGCGCTCGGAGGGCGCGAGCCTCGACCCGCCCCGGTCCGGGACCTTCCTCACCGCGGCCGAACGCCTGCCCGCGGTCGCGGCGATGGGCTTCGACGTGGTGTACCTGCCGCCGATCCATCCGATCGGCGAGGTCAACCGCAAGGGTCCCAACAACACCCTCACCCCCGGTCCGACGGACCCCGGCTCGCCGTGGGCCATCGGCAGCGAACACGGCGGCCACGACGCCGTGCATCCCGACCTCGGCACGATCGACGACTTCGACCTGTTCGTCGCCCGGGCACGCTCGCTGGGCATGGAGATCGCGCTGGACCTCGCCCTGCAGTGCGCGCCGGACCATCCATGGGCGAAGCATCACCCGGAGTGGTTCGTCGTGCGTAGTGACGGCTCCATCGCCTACGCGGAGAATCCGCCGAAGAAGTACCAGGACATCTATCCGCTGAACTTCGACGCCGACCCGACCGGGCTCTATCAGGAGATCCTGCGCGTCGTCCGGTACTGGACTGCACACGGAGTACGAATCTTCCGTGTCGATAATCCGCATACAAAGCCCGTCGAGTTCTGGGAATGGCTCATCGCCCAGGTGAAGTCGACCGAACCAGATGTGCTCTTCCTCGCGGAGGCATTCACCCGGCCGGCGATGATGCACACGCTCGCCAAGGTCGGTTTCACCCAGTCATATACCTATTTCACCTGGCGCAACACGAAGTGGGAGCTCGAGAAGTACGCGCGCGAACTGGTGTCGGCCGCGCACTACATGCGGCCGAACTTCTTCGTCAACACCCCGGACATCCTGCCGGAGTACCTGCAGCACGGCGGCCCGGCGGCGTTCCGGATCCGGGCGGTGCTCGCTGCGACGCTGTCACCGACCTGGGGCGTCTACTCCGGGTACGAGTTGCGCGAGAACACCCCGGTCCGACCGGGCAGCGAGGAGTACCTGGACTCCGAGAAGTACCAGTACCGGCCACGCGACTGGGCCGCGGCGGAGCGTGCGGGCCAGTCGCTCGCGCCGTACCTGACCAGACTCAACCAGATCCGCCGTGCCCACCCCGCCCTGCAGTGGTTGCGCAACCTGCACTTCCACCATGCCGACGGGGACGAGATCATGGTCTTCTCCAAGCGGGTGGACTCCCTGCGGGCGGACGGCACGGATCCCGGGGACACGGCCGCCGCCGACACCGTGCTCATCGTCGTCAACCTCGACCCGCACGCTCCCCGGGAGACCACCGTGCGGCTCGACATGCCGGCCCTCGGCCTCGGCTGGGAAGACTCCTTCGAGGTCACCGATGAGATCACTGGTGCCACCTACGCGTGGGGCAAGCAGAACTACGTGCGGCTGGACCCGGCGGTCGAGCCCGCGCACGTCTTCGCTGTGCGGGCCCGGTCGTGATGGATTCTGAGCCTCTCAGCGAACCGATCGGCGACCACNCCCCCGGCCCGGCCCCCGCCATGCCGGTCGGGGGGACTTTACGCGACCCACACTGGTTCAAGCGAGCCGTGTTCTACGAGGTGCTCATCCGCGGCTTCGCGGACTCCAACGGCGACGGCACGGGGGACATTCGCGGCCTGATCTCCAGGCTCGACTACCTGGAGTGGCTCGGTGTCGACTGTCTGTGGCTGCTACCGATCTACTCCTCGCCGTTGCGTGACGGCGGCTACGACATCAGTGACTACTTTCAGATCCTGCCGGAATTCGGTGACCTCGGCGACTTCGTTAGCCTGGTTGACGAGGCCCACCGCCGGGGCATCCGGATCATCGCGGATCTGGTGATGAACCACACCTCGGACGCCCATCCCTGGTTCCAGGCGTCCCGCTCCGACCCCGACGGGCCGTTCGGGGACTTCTACGTCTGGTCCGACAGCGACGAGCTGTACCCGGACGCCCGGATCATCTTCGTGGACACCGAGAAGTCGAACTGGTCGTGGGATCCGGTCCGCGGTCAGTACTACTGGCACCGTTTCTTCTCCCACCAGCCCGACCTGAACTATGACAACCCCGAGGTCCAGGAGGCGATGCTGGAGGTTCTGCGCTTCTGGCTCGATCTCGGCATCGACGGGTTCCGGCTCGACGCGGTCCCCTACCTCTATGTCCGGGAGAACACCAACGGCGAGAACCTGCCGGAGACCCACGAGTACCTCAAGCGGGTCCGCAAGGAGGTCGACGCCAAGTACGCCGACCGGGTGCTGCTCGCCGAGGCAAACCAGTGGCCCTCCGACGTCGTCGAGTACTTCGGCAACGACGACGAGTGCCACATGGCGTTCCACTTCCCGTTGATGCCGCGCATCTTCATGGCGGTCCGGCGGGAGTCCCGCTACCCAATCTCGGAAATTCTTGCTCAGACACCCCAGATCCCGCCGAACTGCCAGTGGGGCATCTTCCTGCGCAACCACGACGAGCTGACGCTCGAAATGGTGACCGACGAGGAACGGGACTACATGTGGGCCGAATACGCGAAAGATCCGCGTATGAAAGCCAACATCGGCATTCGTCGCCGGCTGGCGCCGCTGCTGGACAACAGCCGTGACCAGATGGAGCTGTTCACCGCGCTCCTGCTCTCGCTGCCCGGCTCGCCAGTGCTGTACTACGGCGACGAGATCGGGATGGGCGACAACATCTACCTGGGCGACCGGGACAGCGTCCGGACTCCGATGCAGTGGTCACCGGATCGTAACGCCGGTTTCTCCACCGCGGACCCGGCCCGACTGTACCTTCCCCTGATCATGGATCCGGTCTACGGTTATCAGGCCCTGAACGTCGAGGCCGGACAGCGCATGCCGACCTCGTTCCTGGCCTGGACCAAGCGGATGATCGAGGTACGCAAGCGTCATCCGGTCTTCGGGCTCGGCGACTACACCGAGCTCGGCGCGTCCAATCCCTCGATCTTCGCCTTCGTCCGCGAGTTCGGCGACGACCGGGTCCTGTGCGTCGCGAATCTGTCCCGCTTCGCCCAGCCGGTGGAGCTCGATCTGCGTCGTTTCGAGGGAATGGTTCCGGTGGAGCTGCTCGGCCGGGTGCACTTCCCGCCGATCGGCGAGCTTCCCTACCTGCTGACACTGCCAGGTCACGGACATTACTGGTTCGCGGTGACCAGACCGGGGGAATTCACCCCCTAGCCGCGTTGGGCGGACCGGGGCAACGGAGGCCGTCGGGGCGGTCGGGCAAGGAACAGCCAAGGAGCACTGGAACCGCCTGAACGACGTGCGGCCCGGCCCGGGTCGGGCAAAAGGCTGCTATGGAGGCAGTGGACGTTAGGTTAGCTGGCATAATGATCGTTGAGGACGGGCACCGGGAGGTCGATGATGGGTGACCACCACGCGGNACTGACCGGCCTGTTGCGCGAGTGGCTCCCCCGGCAGCGCTGGTTCGCCGGGAAGGGCAGATCCGGGGGCGGCCTGCGGATCCGTCACGACGTCATGGTCTTCGAACCGCTACGGCTGCTCGTCGTTGACGTCGACTACGACCACGGTCCGTCGGACCATTACCAGGTTCCGGTGGTCATCCGCTCGGACGCGCCCTTCGGCCACGAGGGCTTCCTGATCGGCGAGAGTGCCGGCGGCCTGGTCTACGACGGCCTGCACGACCCCGATGGCAGCTCGGCCCTGCTGAGTTTCCTCCGCCGGTCGACACACCGCGACGGCCTCGTCGCCGAGGCGCTGGAACCACTGGACATCCTGCCCGCCCACGCCGTCGGCGCCGAGCAGTCCAACACCTCGATCGTCTACGGCGACGCCTACATCCTCAAGGTGTTCCGGCGGCTCTGGCCGGGCGTCAACCCCGATCTGGAGGTGACCCGGGCGCTGGCGGAGGCGGGCAGCACACACGTGGCCCGCCCCGTCGCCTGGTACTCCGGCCGTGTCGACGGGACACCGACCACCTTCGGATTCCTCCAGGAGTACCTGCGCAGCGGTACCGAGGGCTGGCGACTGGCGCTGGCCAGCGTGCGCGACCTGTACGCCGAGGCCGACCTGCACGCCGACGAGGTCGGCGGCGACTTCGCCGCGGAGGCCGAGCGGCTGGGTACCGCCACCGCCGAGGTGCACGCCGACCTCGCCCGGACGCTGCCGACGAGGCCCGCGACCGCCGATGCCCTGCGCTCCCTGGTGACCTACCTGCATGGCCGGCTGGATGCGGCGGTCGAGGCCGTCGCCGAGCTGCGTCCCTTCGAGGCGGCGATCCGCAAGAGCTACGACGAGGTGACGGGGGCGTCGGCGCAGGCCGTCCATCCCCGGCCCTTCCAACGGCTACACGGCGATCTGCACCTGGGTCAGGTCCTGCGGGTCGACTCGGGCTGGGTGCTGTTCGACTTCGAGGGGGAGCCAGTCCGCCCGGTCGCCGACCGTGTGGGGCTGGAATCGCCGCTGCGCGACGTCGCCGGGATGCTGCGCTCGTTCGACTACGCGGCCCGGTCGATGCNGCTCGAACGCGGTGACGAGCCGTCGTTGGCCTACCGCGCCCAGGAGTGGGCAGATCGCAACCGGGAGGCGTTCTGCCGGGGCTACGGTGCCGCGGCCGGCCGCGATCCTCGTGCGGATGCCGTGGTGCTGCGTGCGTTCGAGCTCGACAAGGCCGTGTACGAGATCCTGTACGAGGCCCGCCACCGACCGGGGTGGATCGGGATCCCGCTGTCCTCGGTGGAACGACTGACCCGGTCCAGCCCGTCGGCGGGGTAAGCCACGGCCCGGCCCGGGCCGNGGCGGCCGCCCGGCAGCGGTGCCGGCACCCGGACGCGGATCAGCCAGAAGACCCGACAGAAGACCCGAAAAATCACCGCGCAGAGAGGCAGGGGTGTCCCAGTGAACAACGGCGACGTCAACAACGGCACGGCGCGGACGGGACGCCTGGCCACCGGGCTCGCCCCCGACCGACCGAACCCCCGAGGGGCGGCCACCGCCGTCCGCAACGGCGGTGGCCGGGNGGCGCTGGCGGNCCGCGACGCATCGTCCGCCAGCGCCCAGCCTGGACAGACCGCCGACGATCCCGCCGTGCCATCGGCCCCACCATCGGCCCCACCATCGGCCCTGCCCGCAGACCCGCCCGCGGTTGCGCCCGCGGTCTCGGTCGACCTGCCCTACGACGACCTGGAGCGGTTGGTCAGCGGGGCGCATCACGACCCGCACGCGCTGCTCGGGGCGCACCCGCATCCCGGGAGCGACGCCACGGTCGTCCGGGTGCTGCGCCCCGATGCGAGGGCCGTGACCGTCCTCGTCGGGCCGGCCCGCTACCCGGCCACCCGGCTGCACAGCGGCGGGGTGTTCGGAGTGGCCGTGCCGGGAATGCTGCCCGACTACCGCATCGAGGTGACCTACCCGGACGGCCCGTACCTCATCGACGNCCCCTACCGGCACCTGCCCACCCTCGGTGAGATGGACCTCCATCTGATCATCGAGGGCCGGCACGAACAGCTCTGGAAGGTGCTCGGGGCGCATCCGCGCGCGCTGACGACGCCGGGCGGCGCCACAGTCACCGGGGTCAGCTTCGCCGTGTGGGCCCCCTCCGCGCGGGGAGTGCGGCTCGTCGGCGATTTCGACTTCTGGGACGGGCGTGCCTTCCCGATGCGCTCGCTCGGCCGCTCCGGGATCTGGGAGCTGTTCGTCCCCGGCGCCGGCACCGGCGCCCGGTACAAGTACGAGATCCTCGGCTTCGACGGGATCTGGCGGCAGAAGGCGGATCCGCTGGCGTTCCACACCGAGGTGCCGCCGGCCACCGCGAGCGTGGTGTTCGCCTCCGACTTCACCTGGAACGACGGCGCGTGGCTCGACCGGCGGGCCCGGACGGCCTGGCGCACCGAGCCGGTGAGCGTCTACGAGGTCCACCTGGGCTCCTGGCGGCGCGGGTTGTCCTATCGGGAGCTCGCTGAGGAACTGACCGCGTACGTCGTCGAGAACGGCTTCACCCACGTGGAGATGCTGCCCGTGGCCGAGCATCCCTTCGGCGGCTCCTGGGGCTACCAGGTGTCGGCCTACTACGCCCCGACGGCCCGCTTCGGCAGCCCCGACGAGTTCCGCCACCTTGTNGACACGCTGCACCGCGCCGGCATCGGGGTGATCGTCGACTGGGTGCCGGCGCACTTCCCCCGGGACACCTGGGCGCTGGGCCGCTTCGACGGCACCCCCCTGTACGAACATCCCGATCCACGCCGCGGTGAACAGCCCGACTGGGGTACCTACGTCTTCGATCTGGGCCGCCCCGAGGTACGCAACTTCCTCGTGGCAAACGCCCTGTACTGGTTCGAGGAATTCCACATCGACGGGCTACGCGTCGACGCGGTCGCCTCGATGCTGTACCTCGACTACTCCCGGCCGGAGGGCGGCTNGCTGCCCAACATCCACGGCGGCCGGGAAAACCTCGACGCCGTCTCGTTCCTGCAGGAGACCAACGCCACCGTCTACCGCCGTTTCCCGGGCGCAATGATGATCGCGGAGGAGTCGACCGCGTGGCCCGGGGTCACCCGCCCCACCCACCTCGGCGGCCTGGGCTTCGGCTTCAAATGGAACATGGGGTGGATGCACGACACCCTCGACTACAACTCCCGGCTGCCGATCCACCGCATGTACCACCACCATCAGATGACCTTTTCGATGGTGTACGCCTACTCGGAGAACTTCATCCTGCCGTTCAGCCACGACGAGGTGGTCCACGGCAAAGGTTCACTGCTACGCAAGATGCCCGGCGACCGCTGGGCACAGCTCGCGAACCTGCGGGCGCTGCTCGCCTACATGTGGGCGCATCCCGGCAAGAAGCTGCTCTTCATGGGCTGCGAGTTCGCCCAGGACAACGAGTGGAACGAGTCCGCGTCCCTCGAATGGCCCCNGCTGGACGATCCCGCCCACGCCGGTGTCGCGGACCTCGTGCGCGACCTGAACGGTCTCTACCGGACGGTCCCGGCCCTGTACCAACACGACGCCGACCCGGCGGGCTTCTCCTGGATCGACGCGAACGACGCGGAGAACAACGTCTTCTCGTTCCTGCGGTGGTCGGGCGAGGACCCGGCGGGCGGCGTGCTGGCCTGCGTCACCAACTTCGCCGGCATCGGGCACGAGGGCTACCGCATCGGGCTGCCGTTCCCCGGCCGCTGGCGCGAGATACTCAACACCGACGGGTACCGCTACGGCGGCGGCAACATCGGCAATCTCGGCTCGGTCCAGGCTGTCGAGGAGCCGCATCACGGTCTCGACGCCTCAGCAACCCTGACGCTGCCGCCTCTCGGGGCCATCTGGCTCTCCCCCGCCTAGTGCCTTCCCCCGCACGGCGGCTTCGCCGCAGTGCGGGGACCCCTGGCCCAGGGCGCCGTACGGGGCCTCCGTCAGCTCGCCTTC
>NZ_JPGU01000034.1:18222-48220 GCF_000732115.1 Frankia sp. CeD | reverse complement strand
CAGCACCCCCATCCCCGTCGTCTCCCCGGTCAGCTCCGCCTGCTTCCACGACAACCCCACGAACGAGATCGCCCCCAGGTTGTACACCTCGTCCGGCTGCGAGATCTCCACCGCCCCGATCAACGACGGAAGATCCGTCAGATCCCCCTCCAACAACACCNCCCCCGGCACCAGCCGCTCCACCGTCGCCACCTTCGGGTTCGACTGCCCCCGCACCAACCCGAACACCTCATAACCCTTCGCGGTCAGCAACTCACCCAGATACAACCCGTCCTGACCGGTAATCCCGGTAATCAGCGCGCGAGGCACGTCGAATCCTCCTGTAGACCGCCCGGTACTGGGCGGAAGGTTAGCGTCGGGTAAAGCGGGCGGGTCAGCCGGGTCCCGCTCCCGTGGTCGGCGTGGTCGGCGCGGGTGCGGCGGCCGCTGCTCCCCGGGCGATCCGGNGAAGCTGGGGAATGATCGCGACACCGATCCGTCGGGCACCGCCATTGGAGATGTGCACACCGTCGTCGTCGCGTAGCCGGACACCGTCCAGTTCGTCGACGTACTTGTCACCCGGAGTGAGAATTGACGTGATGTCGATCACGGTGACGCCGGGATGGCGAGCCGCCGCGGCCCGCAGCAGCGCGTTGAACCGCACCACCCGTTCGGCCTTCGTCTCCGGGTAGATGCCGCCGTTCGGCGCCTCGGTCGGCTTGAACACCGGGGTCGTCAGGAGCACCACCTTGGCACCCTTGGCGCCGAGCGTGTCGATGGCGAGGTCGAGTTCCCGGCCGAGGTAGGCGTCGAACCCCGGATCGCCGATGTGCGTCCACCGGCCGTCCCGCATCTGGTCGGTGACCTCCCAGCGACCGACCAGCAGGATCGCGAGCGCGGGGTTGACCTCGTTCACCCGTTGGGCGAACCGTTGCGGCCACTGGTCGCATCCGTCGGTGGTGGGACCGGCGCTGCCGAGGATGCGCCGCTGCATCCCCCGTGCGACGCCACACCCCAGCTTGGAGAAGTCGTGGATCTCCATACCCTGCTGGGCGGCCATCGAGGAGAAGTCGCTGAACCCCAGGGTGAGAGCCACCGAGTCGCCGCCGAGCAGGACCTTGATCGGGGGNTNCCCGCCGGCCTTGACGGCGACGGCCGGTTGTGGGGAGGTCGCCGCCCGCCGCGCCAACGCCTCCAGGTCCGCGGGAGTGCGCACCGACGCCGACGTCCCGGCGGTCGCCAGCAGGATCACCGCGAGCACCCCGCCCAGGGCGGCGGGCACCGTCACCCGCGGGACGGGGAAGCGTACTTTGCCCCGCCGGATCGGGTTCTCCACGAGGTGGAACGAGGCCAGTGTGATCGCCAGCGTGGCGGCGAGGCGGAGCCCCAGCAGGACCACGCCGTTCGTCCCGGTGCGGGTCGCCGTCAGCGTGAGGAAGATCGGCCAGTGCCACAGGTACAGGCCGTACGAGATGCGGCCGACGAAGGTCAGCGGGGCGGTGGCCAGCACCCTCGCCACCGGGCCTCGGGGCGCTTCCACGAGCGAGGCGACCAGCAGCATCACGATGATCGCAACCCCGAGGAAGCCGCCGGCGTAGAGTCCGCGGCTCTCCCCACCCACCGTTGTCCAGAGGAGGATCATCGCAGCCGTGGCGACACAGCCGACGACCGACATGACCGACCGGGCCCGGGCGGAGATCGGGGTCGTCCGCTGGGCCCGCCAGACGGCGAGGGCGGCCCCGACCAGCAGGGCCTGGGCGCGGCTGTCGGTGCCGTAGTAGATCCGGGAGGGGTTCGTCCCGACCACGAGCAGGGCGAGGCCCACCAACGCGGACGCCTCGGCGCCGAGGACCGCGACCGTGAGCGCGAGCGACTGGGCCTTCTGGCGCTGCCGGCGCCAGCGGTCCACGGTCTTCGCGCTGTGCCGCATCAGCAGGTAGACGATCAGCGGCCACAGGACGTAGAACTGCTCCTCAACGGACAGTGACCAGGTGTGCAGCAGAGGTGACGGAGCCGAGAAGTGGTCGAAGTAGCTCTGGTCGGACAGCGCGAAACGCCAGTTTGCGACATAGAGCAGCGTGGAGAGCGCGTCCAGCCGCAGGGTTCCCACGTCGCCGGGGGAGGCGATCCAGCGGGCGTAGGCCGCCNCCCCGAGCAGCAGCAGCAGCAGCGCCGGCATCAGGCGGCGGGACCGGCGGATCCAGAAGGCGCGAAGGTCGATGCGCCGGTTGTAGCGGTACTCGGCGATCAGCAGGCCGGTGATGAGGAACCCGGAGAGGACGAAGAAGGTGTCGACGCCGAGCAGGCCGCCGGGCATCCACGAGACGCCGGCGTGATATGCGATGACGGCCGTGACCGCGAGCGCGCGCAGGCCGTCGAGCGCGGGGGAGTGCCCGAGCGGCGCGAGCACGGGTCCGGTGGCGTCGAGATCCTCCTCGACCCGCAGCGGCCCCGTCGCCTCGCGCGTGCCGGTCCGCGGCCGGGTGCCGGCCCGGGCTCTCGCCCCGGGTGCCGTCACCGTCCCGGGAGACCGGTAGGGAGGTCCGGCCGGCGGCCGGGTGGCCCCGGGCGCCGGGCGAGTCCCGCCCAGGCGGGTATTGATCGGGACGGTGTCGGTGGGCTCCGGTCCGGGTGCCACCCGGCGGTGGCGCCCACCGGAGGCGAGCGGGAAGGTGTCGGCGTCGTTGCTGGTCAGCCTCGTTCCCTCCTCGTCGCCGGGGGTTGCGTCGGCTGCGACCTCGCCAGGACATACGACAGGCAAGGCTAATCGCAGCGGCGTGGAAGGACGTACGCGCGGTGTGCTCGCCGCTGTCGCGGCGGACGCGGTGTCGAGCCGTTATCGGGACATTGGTACCTTCCGCGCGTGTCTGAGACCACGGCGGGGCTCCCCCGGATGGTGGCCCCGGCGCCGGCGGTGTCCACGGGCCAACCCACGTCTCGATTCCCCGTGATGTCGGGGTTCTCCGCGATGCTGGGGCGGNNNNGNNNCNNGCGCTGGCACCTGTGGCTGGCCGCGATCGGGCTGCTCGGTCTCGCCGTCCGCCTGTTCTACCTGTTCCACTGGCTGCATCCGGCGGTCGTGGAGGGGGACCCGTACTACTACCACGAGGCGGCGAACCTCTTCGCAGCCGGCCGGGGCTGGCCCGATCCCTACGAACTCGCCCTGTCCGGCCGCTACGTCCCCGACGCCCAGCACCCCCCACTGACCAGCGGGCTGCTGGCCGTGCCATCGGTGCTCGGATTCACCAGCTTCCTGTCCCACCAGCTGTTCTCATGTCTGCTCGGCGTGCTGTCGATCGTGCTTGTCGCCCTCGCCGGGCGGCGGATCGCCGGCCCCGTGACCGGACTGGTGGCGGCCGGGATCGCCGCTGTCTATCCGGGCATGTGGCTCAACGACCCGCTGTTGATGTCGGAGACGACCGGGATCCTCACCTGCGCGTGGATCATCCTTGCCGCCTACCGGTTCCGAGACCGGCGGACAGTCGCCGACGCCGCCTGGCTCGGAGCGGCCCTCGCTGCGGTGATGCTCGCGCGAGCGGAACTGGCGCTGCTCGCCGTGGTGCTGGTGGTGCCACTTGTCGCCACGGCCCGTGAACTCGCCTGGCGGCGCCGGATCGCCCTGGTGGCCGTCGCGGCGGCGGTGAGTGCGCTCACGATCGCGCCCTGGACCATCTACAACCTGTCCCGGTTCAGTGAGCCGGAGTACCTGTCCACCGGGCTCGGCTCCACCCTGGCGGTCACCCACTGCCCGGCCAGCTACTCCGGCCGGTACGTCGGCTGGTGGTCGTTTGACTGCATCCTGGCGTTGCCACCCTCGCCCCAGGAACGCTCCGAACGGGATGTGTTCTACCGCCGGGCCGCGTACGACTACATCAAACACAACGAGCGCAGCCTGCCCCGGGTGGCCGCGGCGCGGCTCGGTCGGACGTGGGGGGTCTACCGGCCCTGGCAGCAGGCCCGGCTGGACACCATCGAGCGGCGCCCCCTGCTCCTCAGCCAGGTCGGGATGGTCACGCTGTGGCCGTTGGANATCGCGGCGCTCGCCGGGGTCGTGGTGCTGCGCCGCCGCCGGGTCGTGCTGCTGCCACTGCTCGCCGTGCCGATCGCCCTGAGCCTCGCCTCGGTCGCGATCTACGGGACGACCCGGTTCCGGGCCGCCGCGGAGCCCGCGATCGTGCTGCTCGCCGCCGTCGCGATCACGGCCGCCGCGCGGTGGCTCGGGCGTCGTGTAGTGGCTCGGGTGCCGCGGTAGGTTCGCGGACCGGCCGGCCGGGGCCCCTGGGTGCGGATCCGCCGGCGGGCTTCTGTGCGCGGACTGGCTGGCCGGGTAGACCGTCCGGCCGGGTAGAAAGGGTGGGTTCGCTCGGGGTGTCGACGTGGTCGCGCACACCGGACTGGTACGTTGCCTGGGTGCCGGACCTCGCTGATCTCCGGGCGCTCGGTCGGTGAATGGACCCGCCCTTTCTCTCACGGCCGCAGCCGATTCCGGCGCAGCCGCCGGCCCGGCCGGCACCGCTTCCATCCCCGAACCGCGCACTCCCGCGCCGGTCCGTCCACCCAAGGTCGTCTTCGACGGCTTCGACGGCCTGCGCGCGATCGCAGCGGTCCTCGTGGTCGTCGTGCACACCGCGTTTCCCGCTGGTTTCACCACCAGCAGCCGGCTGGGCCCCTACACCGCCCGGGGTGAGATCGGTGTCGCGGTCTTCTTCCTGATCTCGGGGTTCCTGCTCTACCGTCCGTTCGTCGCCGCCCGGTTCGCCGGCATCCGCGGCTCGGACGCCGCCGGCTACCTGGTCCGGCGGTTCATGCGGATCGTCCCGCTGTACTGGGTGGCGCTCGCCGTCACGCTGACCGTGGTCAGCAGCAAGCGGGTCGGCGTGCACGGCTTGGCCGGTCTGCTCCAGACGGCGTTCTTCGTCCAGGGTTATCAGGAGCACTGGGCGATCCAGGGCCTCACCCAGGCCTGGACCCTGGACGTCGAGGCGGCGTTCTACCTGGCGATACCGGTGTACGCGTGGCTGCTGCGGCGGCGGGACCGTCCGCCCGCCGCCCAGTTGCGCGTGGAACTCGCCGCGCTCGCGGTTACGTTCGTCGCCGCCAAGATCGTTCACTACCTGGTGATTCCGTCCACGCAGACCTGGATGAACGGCTGGAACGTCTGGCTGCCGGTCTGGTGGGACCTGTTCGCCATGGGCATGCTGCTCGCCGTGCTCTCGGCCTGGTACTCCCGGCAGGGCAGGTCGCCGCGCTGGGCGGAGCTGCCCGGCTCGGGCACGGTGTGCTGGGGCATCGCCGCGTTCTTCTACTGGGTGTCGAGCAGGCATCTCGGCCTGCCGCTCGTGCCGATCTTCGAAGCCACGCGGAGCCAGGACATGGGCAAGCACCTGGGCTACGGGTTGTTCGGCTTCTTCCTGCTGCTCCCGGCGGTGTTCGGCCACGGCGACCGCGGCTGGGTGCGGCCGCTGCTGGCCAGCCGTCCGCTGGCCTTCCTCGGAGCGATCTCGTACGGCATCTATCTGTGGCACTCGGCCGTCATCGNCCTGGTGCNGGAGCACAGCGGCNGGCGGCTGTGGAAGANCCCCTNCCCGCCGTTTCTCCTGGTGGTCCTCACCCTGACCGTCGGGGTCTCCACCGTGACGCACTTTTTGATCGAGCGTCCCTGCATCACCCTCTCCCGGGAGTGGGCCCGGCGGGCCGACAGATGGGTGGCGAGGCGCTTCGAAGGGGCGGCGAGGGGCGGGGAGGGCGGCCTCGTGAGCGGGGCCGGCGGATCGCCGGGCGAGGTCGAGGTGATCGGAAAGCCCGTCGATAGCCCGACGGTGCCACTCGCGTCAGGCCTCATGTCACCACGGAACATGACGGACCGGGACGCGCGAGACCCGTCCCCTCCGGTCCGGTCTCTCGATCCCGACCTGCCCGGCGTGCCGGATGGACGGGCGTCGCGCGCCGGGTGGAAGCAGCCCCGGGTCGAGTTCGACGGTCTGGAATGGCTCGGGCCGCAGCCCGCGCCGCAGCCCGGTGGGCCTGGGGCACAGCCGGCCGAGCGCGGGGGGCCCGAGCGCGGGGGGCCCGAGCGCGGGGGATCGGCGAGCCGGCGCTGACCCGAAAATGACCGGGCGTCGGGCGCCGCGAGGCCAGGCCGTCGGCAGGTGTCGGGAATCGGACGCCACGAACTCACCCATTTATCCACTTTTCAACCGATCTGCGCCGTCAGTCCCTGTCGTGTCCCGTCCGCACACGTTCCCACCCGTGTGCCGCGACGATCCGTGGGACGGCGTTGTCCCGCCTACCGCGGTGCCACGCCGCCACCAAAAACTACATATGGACGTCATGTGTCTGCGCAGAGTGAGAGTGATGGCGGACGGCGCACGTCTTGGTACGGGCGCCCGTTGACCACCCTGGACACCCGTCCCTAGACTTGGGGGCGTGCACGAGGGTCTGTGGGTCTCAGACCGAGCGGATCCACTCGAGCGTCGTTATCGTTTCTGACAGTTTCTTCGTTTTTGGCGTTGTTTCTGTCCCTCGGTCCCGGCGGTTCGATCCGGCCCTCGCGCGGACGACCACCCCTAGCCGGAGCCGACCCCTTGACGAGCACCACCGACGTACGACCCGTGGAGACCGTGACCATCTCGCCCAGCCCGACCACACCACAGGTAGCGGTCAACGACATCGGCTCGGCCGAAGACTTCCTTGCGGCCGTCGACAAGACGATCAAGTTCTTCAACGATGGCGACATCGTTGACGGCATCATCGTCAAGGTCGACCGCGACGAGGTGCTGCTCGACATCGGCTACAAGACCGAGGGCGTGATCCCGTCCCGGGAACTGTCGATCAAGCACGACGTCGACCCGCACGAGGTCGTCAGTGTGGGCGACCACGTCGAGGCCCTTGTCCTCCAGAAGGAGGACAAGGAAGGCCGCCTGATCCTGTCCAAGAAGCGTGCGCAGTACGAGCGCGCCTGGGGCACGATCGAGAAGCTCAAGGACGAGGACGGTGTCGTCACCGGCACCGTGATCGAGGTCGTCAAGGGTGGTCTCATCCTCGACATCGGCCTGCGTGGCTTCCTGCCGGCTTCGCTTGTGGAGATGCGCCGGGTCCGCGATCTGCAGCCCTACGTGGGCCGCGAGCTCGAAGCCAAGATTATCGAGCTGGACAAGAACCGCAACAACGTTGTGCTCTCGCGGCGGGCCTGGCTCGAACAGACCCAGAGCGAAGTCCGTTCCGAGTTCCTCGCCCAGCTGGCCAAGGGCCAGATCCGCAAGGGCGTGGTCAGCTCCATCGTCAACTTCGGCGCCTTCGTGGACCTCGGTGGTGTGGACGGCCTCGTGCACGTCTCCGAGCTGTCCTGGAAGCACATCGACCACCCGTCCGAGGTGGTCGAGGTCGGCCAGGAGGTTACCGTCGAGGTCCTCGATGTCGACTTGGACCGCGAGCGGGTCTCGCTGTCGCTGAAGGCGACGCAGGAGGACCCGTGGCGTCAGTTCGCCCGGACCCACGCGATCGGTCAGGTCGTTCCAGGCCGGGTCACGAAGCTGGTGCCGTTCGGTGCGTTCGTCCGGGTGGACGAGGGCATCGAGGGTCTGGTCCACATCTCCGAGCTGGCCGAGCGGCACGTGGAGATCCCCGAGCAGGTCGTGAACGTCGGTGACGAGATCCTGGTGAAGGTCATCGACATCGACCTCGACCGCCGCCGCATCAGCCTGTCGCTCAAGCAGGCGAACGAGGCGACAGGGCTGGCTGTCGACGGCGAGGCGTTCGACCCGAGCCAGTACGGCATGGAAGCCAAGTACGACGAGCAGGGTAACTACGTCTACCCCGAAGGCTTCGACCCCGAGACCGGGGAATGGCTCGAAGGTTACGAGGAGCAGCAGGCGGAATGGGAGCGGCAGTACGCCGAGGCCCAGGCCCGCTTCGAGGCGCACCAGGTCCAGATCCGGGCCGCGCAGGAGGCCGATGCCGCCGCGGCGGCCCCCTCCTCCTACACCTCCCAGTCCGAGCAGCCTTCCTCGGCGATCGATGAAGAGGCGCTGCGTCGGCTGCGTGAGCAGTTCGGTCGGGAGTAGCCGACTCCCGTCACCGACGGTCGGGGCCCGGGGATCTTCTCCCCGGGCCCCGACCGATTTCCGATCCTTTCCCCTGCCCGTCCCAGACCCGGCGGAAGCCCAGTCCCGGGTAGAAGCTCAGCCCGGGCAGAGGGAGGTCCTGGGCCGGATCAGGACGAGGAGCGTGCCACGGCCGGGTCGACGTGATCCGGCCTGAGCAGGATCGGAACGTCGTCGCGGATCTCGTAGCGATGGCCGAGACGCGGGTTGACCAGCCAGCCGTCGACGAGCTCCAGCGGTCCCTTGTCGACCGGGCAGGCGAGGATCTTCAACAGTTCGGGTTCGATGGTCATCTCTGACGTTCCTGTTCGTCGTCTTGGGGGCCGTCGCGGGACCCGTGAGTATCCGTTCCGGATCCCATGAGCATCGCAGACACCCAGGTCGGCCCTGACCGGTCCCGACCGGGGGGCGCCAGCCATCCCGGTGTCGATCCCGGTCGTGAGGCACCGGTTCGCCTCGCTGACGGGTTATGCAACCAACTCGATGACATAAAAACTTCTGGGGGATAGCGTCGAAGTCGCTCGGCGGCCGGAGACCGGCCGCGAAGTCCCAGCTCGCCCTCATCGAGAGTCAGGTGTCCATGACTGTCCATGACTTCACCGTCGATGCCGCGGACGGAACCTCCCGCTCGCTCGGCGACTACGCCGGCCAGACGTTGCTGATTGTCAACGTTGCCAGCAAATGCGGTCTGACGCCGCAGTACGAGGGGCTGGAGTCCCTGTACCGGGATCTGCACGGCCGCGGCCTGGAGATCCTCGGCTTCCCGTGTAACCAGTTCGGCGGGCAGGAGCCGGGCACCGATGCCGAGATCCAGGAGTTCTGCGCCACGAAGTTCGACGTCACCTTCCCGGTCCTGGGGAAGATCGAGGTGAACGGACCCGACGCGGCCCCGCTGTACACCCACCTGCGTTCCGAGGCGCCCGGTGACTTCGGGCCCGATGCCGGTTTCCTCTACGAGCACATCAAGAAGACCCGGCCGGAAGCGATCGGCACCGACGAGATCAAGTGGAACTTCACCAAGTTCCTTGTCGACCCGGACGGAAAAGTGGTCCGCCGGTACGAGCCGACTGTCACCCCCGAGGAGATCCGCAAGGACCTCGAGGCCACCCTGGCCTGATGGTTCTCCCGTGCCCGGCCTGCCGCTATCGCCGGCCGGGCACGCCGAAGCCGACGGTGCCCGCCGGCTTCGCGGCAGGAGTAGGCGAGCGCGGTCAGCGGTCGCCGAACAGCGCCAGATAGCGTTCCGCCGCGTTCGGGTTCAGTACCGGCCTGTACAGCGAGGACTCCACGTTCCCCTCCTCGGCGTTGTTGAAGTACGCCTCGTAGGCCAGGGCGTCGGCGTTCGCGGTGAAGGTCTCGTACATCTTCTGGATGTAGTAGGGGTTGTCGCCACCGCCGCCGGTCGTGCGCACCAGACCCCACTCCGGAACGGCGAACTTCTTGCCGTGGGCGCGGGCGAAGGCGATCACCGTGCACAGACCGGACCGCAGATGACATTGCCGGTCCCAGATCGTCTTACTGACGGACGCGGGGTAGGAGTCGTAGGAGTCGATGCTGACCACGTCGACGTAGTCGTCACCGGGATAGGCATCCCAGATGTCCTGACCGCTTACCGGCAGGTGATCCCGGTGCGCGGTCATGTTCCAGTCGATCCGCACGTGCGGCGCGGTCGACCGGATCGCCAGGACCGTGCGGCGGTAGCAGGTCTTCCAGGTCTCGACGTCGCGTGGATACCACCAGAACCAGTCGCCGTTGAACTCCCAGCCGAGCCGGACGAAGGCGTCGCCGCGGCCGAACGTCGTCAGCGTGGTGCCGAACTGCCGCCAGTAGTTGTCGTAGGCGCCAGTCGCGCAGGTGGCCTCGTCGCCGTCTTTGGGAAACATCGGCTGGGCGACCGACAGGCCGCCGGGGAACTTGTCCCGGGTGAAGGCCTGCGTCGGCCAGCCGGCCGAGACCAGGTTGGTCCAGTCCTGCCGATCCGTGAAGACGACGGCCAGGTCCACCTTGCGGCCGGTGAAGACCGACCAGAGGTTGACGTCCGCAGGGTAGTTGCCGTTGGCGCCGGAGACCCAGCGCACGCCGCCGGGCTGGGGCGGCTTGGGTTTGTTCGAGCAGGAGCTGAGCCCGCCGGCGACCAGGCCGATGACCAGCAGGAGGAGCAGCGGCAGCGGGAGCGGATGGGCGGCACGTCTGTTCCTCGTCCGGGCGGCGCGGACGGTGCGGCGGCCGGCAGACCCCCACCCTCGCGGTGCCGGTCGCGGTCTCACGCGACGGAGGGTCTGTGCATGGTGGAGGGTCCGTGCATGGNGGAGGATCGCTGCGTACCCGAAGCCGTGGCAATGGCGCCGAGCAGCGGCGTCTCCAGCGGGCCGGGCCGCCGAGCCTGTAGCCAGGCCTGCACGGCCTCGGCCTCGACCGCCCAGTCGTGACCGGGAACGAGCGCCTCACCCAGCTCCATGTGCGTGGCCATGGAGGGCTCCGGCACCAGCATCGTGCGGCGCAGCCGTTCGGGCCGCGCCAAGGCGACGGCGTTGAGTGTCGTGCGCAGCCCGCTCAGCACCACCCGACGAGCGATCCGCGCGGCGGGGGGTGGCGGGGCGAACGCAGGCGGTTCCCCGCTCAGCTCGGCCAGCCGGAAGGGCTGGAAACCCTGCAGAGTGAGACAGGTCGCGCGGTCGAAGGCGCCGCCGACGAACGGGATCGAGCGCAGCAGCAGTTCGTCCTCGAGCAGGGTGCCGACCCGCAGACCGAACGTGCTGGTCGTGGTGGCGGCCCTGGCCCAGGTCACGCCGTCGACCACCGGCGCGTGGGAGTGGCTGCCGCCGTCCCGGTGGATCATTGGCCGGCGGCGGGNGGNGGTTGAGGAGAATCGCAGCGTGCTGTAAAGGGTGAAGTAATCGACCGCGGGGAGCGCGGTCGCTGCCGCGACGAGACTGGAAAGCGATTTTTCCGTGTACAAATAGTCATCTTCGGCGAGCCAGACCAGATCGTCCGGCGACCAGCGCCGGACCCGCGGCATCCGCAGCACGTACCGGTAGGACGCGCGATTGCTGCCGCACTGCACCGACTGCACCTCGCCGGCGGACGTCATCACGGCAAGACGCTCCGCCGGCATAGGGCCGTCATTGACGAAGACGATCCGTACCGGGATGTCGACGTTCTCGACGGCCCGGAGGAGAGAGGCCAACGCAAGCATCTTGCTGTAGAAGGTCGGTCGGTTCTTCGTGTTCTCCGAACCGACCGACCGATAAAGAATACGCAGAATCATCGCAACCCCCCTACCGGCCCTGGCCCGGCAGCGCTCATCGTGGTGGCCTCGACGCCTCGGACACCGCCTCGACGCGGTCGGCCGAACATATTGCACACAGCTCGTACGTTACTGTGAAACATCATTATCATTGATCATTGCCGGTCCCGGTCGGGTGCTCCGGAACTCGGCCCTGTACGGCCGGTCCGGCCGGCTCGCCGGAAAGGGCGATCGCCGTGTCCCGTTCCACCTCCCGTGCGGCCCGGCGGACGAGGATGAACCAGATGGGGACGGTCACCCAGAAGGCAAGTATGTAACCGCAGACCGCGCCGGTGCCGCCGCCGATCTCCAGACCGACGATCGGATAGACGACAAGCTGGGGGGCGAGCACCGCATTCGCGCGGAAGGTGAGCTTGGCCTTGCCGAGCGCGTAGAGCATGCAGGCCGGCCCGACCGTCGCCGCGGGGCCCGCCTGCTGCACGATGGACAGCGCCAGCAGGTCGTGGGTCTGCTCCCAGGTCTGGCCGAGCAGCGAGTGCCCGATGCTCGTCGGCAGGACGAGAAAGATCGTCCCCCAGGCGGCGCCGGCCGCGACGATCACCGCGGACAGGGCGTAGGCGGCGCGGACCCGGGCTGCGGCCGAGAGGTCCTTGCGGCGGGAGAANTCGGGGNTGGCCCNGCTCACGATCCCNACCGCGAGAATGGTCGTCGGTCCGAGCAGAGTCTGCACCCCGCGCAGCGCGCCGACCAGGTCGATCGCGCCCAGCGTACCGAGCAGCAGAGNGGATGCCTGCTGGGCGCCTTGGACGGTGAGGTACTCGGCGCTCATGTACCCGTTGACATCGCGGTGTTCGACGACCCACTGGCGCACGAGGCTCGGCGCCGGCTTGAAGCCGGCCTGCGTGACGCCCAGCATGGCGGCGACCGCGGCGGCGCCACCCCAGGCCAGCAGCATCGCCCACGAGGTGGAGACGTCGCGGACGATCAGCGCGTAGATGGCGGCGAACTGGACGATCGCCCAGATCCCGTCGTTGGCGGCGGCGGCGGCCGGGCGACCCTCGGCGAAGAAGACCTGCCGCCAGGCGTCCTGGAGCAGCAGCGTGGGAAAGACCAGTCCCATCGCGACCAGCGAGGCGCCGACCGAGCCGCCCATCGCCGCACCGACGGCAAGCGTCACGACCCCGCAGACCAGCCCGATCACGAGGGCGGTGCCGGTCCCCGCCGCGCCGGCCACCCGAAACACCCGCGGCGGCACGTCGGAGAACTTCATCCCCAGCGGAGCGGTGCCGACAGCCTTCGAGAACCCGATCATCAATGAGAAGATCGCGAAGGCGACGGCGAAGGCCCCGAACTCGGACTTGCTGACGCTGTGGGCGATGACGAAGGACATCACGGCGTTCGTCCCGCTGGAGAGCACCTGGTCGACGAGTGTCCAGATGGCCCGCGAGCGGCTGGAACCCCGGGTCGGTCGCTCGTCATGGTGGCGACCACCGGCCGGACCGCCGTCGTCCAGGATGGTCAGCCCGTAGTCGACCGGTTCCCCACAATCCGGGACTGCCGGTGCCTCGCGCCCCCGGTGGATCTCGCCGCGGCCGATCGGCGGGATGAGCCATTCGCCGGTCGCGGGACCCCACAGGGGGNGNAGCCCCTCGGGGGTCGGCCCGTCCAGTGCCGTCCCGAAGGCTTCCACGGCCGGGATCCGGCGGCCGCGCAGGCCGCGGATGACCTGGGTCCGCTCCCGGTCGAACTGTTCCGGTCGCGGCGACAGGGCGGCGGTGACCTCCGGCACGGGTTCCGTCCGGGGGCGTGGTGACTCGTGCTGCTGGGCCGTGGCCGGCGCGGATGTGTCCGGGCCGGTCACCGGAGCCCACCCGGCCCTCCGCCGGGTGGTACTCGGACGGTGGAGGGATCGCGGAGAGTCCTGATGATCGTCTTTTGCCGGGGGTCGGTGGCCGAACTCATTGATCCACCGCCGTCCGTCCTCTCCGTGCCGCATCGGTCCGACCCCGGCTCCCCGTGCCGGCCGGGCGAGCGACGCCGCCGCTTCCGCGGCGGACGACGATCGAGCCCACCGCGTCGCTTCTGACCAGGGCGCCAGTCGGCCAGGGTGCTAGCAGGATGGTAGCCCGATGGGATCGGAACGCTCGGCTAGGGCCGCTCGGGTGGATCTGGTCCGAGCGGACCCGACAACGGTGGTTGGCCAGAGCGGATCGCGGGGGCATGAAACGGGCGATGAGATCGCGATTCTCCGGCATGTGCCTGCCCCGTAGACGGTTCGCTCGCCTACGTCCGCAATCTTCCGCATCCAGGCTGATGGTCCGTAAGTTTAGCAGTCGGGCCTCGGCCCGATCCCCTTGTTACGTCGGTCACCCCCGGCAGGGCGGTACTCGGTGGCGGATCCAGTGAGGTGGGGTGCGCCATCCGATCCGCTTCCGGGACACCGGCTGCCGGCCGGATCAGGGCATCCCTGATGCCGGTGGCCGCGCTCGCGGAGGCCTGGACAAGGCAGGAGCGGGGCGTGGGCCGCATCATCAATTACCTGGAATAGCCCGCCTTGAATGGCCCGTCGCCCGTCTCATCGGTGGCGAGCAGGTCCTGCAGCTCGGTGACGACCTGCTGGAGCTGGTCGGCGAACGCGTACATCCCGTCCGCGACCGCACGCGGCGTGCTCAGGTAGAGGTTGAACCGGTCCGGCAGCAGCACGTAGGCGATGCCGATGCACTGGCTGCTGGTAGACCCGAAGCCGAAGAACTCGACGTTGGTGGACGGCGCGGAGCTGGTGCTCAGGTAGTCGTCGCGCGCCTTGAGCCAGCCCGGGGCCTCGTAGAGCGCGATCGGCTCGGTCACCCCCAGCCGCTCGCCTTGGCTNCGGGCGATGAACTGCAGCTCCCACAGGTGCTGCTCGGGGGCCCGCCCGGCCTGGCAGTCCTTCGCGCGCCGCACGTGCGCGTCGGCGGCGGCGCGGAACGCGGTCCGGCGGGTGGCGGTGTCGGTGTCCGGGTCGTTGAGTACGGTCACGAACCGCTGGATCTCCGGGGTGACGACCCGCATCGCTTCCGTGCGGCCGCGCCGCCAGTGCCGGGTGGCGATCGATTCGTAGGTGGCGCCGATGTGCCCCTTGGCCCGGCTGTGCGCCAGCTGGTAGGCGAGCTGCACGAATGCGTCCGGTGACGTCTTCAGTGCCTTGGCCCGGTTTTGCCCGAAGTCGGTGAAGGACAACACCGTTGAGGCGGTCGCCGCGGCGAACTCCGCGAACGACGCGCCGGCGGCGGCCACATCCGCCCGCAGGCTGGCGTCGAGGACGAACTCGACGGGCTCGATGACGGGTAGCCCCTGGGGCCGGGCGCCAGAGCTCGCCGAGTGCTCCGCGGGCGAGGTACCCAGCAGGTCGTCGACGAAGCTGAGGATCGTCGTCCCGTCCAGCCCGCAGTGCTCGACGTTGATGCCCGCCCGGCCGTCGGCNAAAACGATCAGTGACACCGCCTTGTCGAACCACCGGTTGGCGCTGTCGCCGTGGAGCAGGTGGTCACACGCGGCCAGGTTGTCCTTGGGGGTGAAGTCTTCCAGGCACAGGGCGAACAGCGCGGTCTCGATCGTGTCGAGCGCGGCCGCGTTGGCGGGGTCCAGAGCGAGCAGCGTCTGGCGGCTCGCGGCCCAGTCAGCCCGGGCCTTGGTGGTGAGCTGGCCGACGGCGGCGTCCGCCGGAATCCGCGACGCGGCGGCCTTCACCACGGCGCGCAGGCCCGCCGCGAGGTCGTCCAGGGTGTACGGGTGACCGTCCGGCCCGACGACGTCCAGCCGGACGATGTTTCCCCGGTGGAAGACGACGATGTGGCGGGCCTGGGACGGCCCGGGCCACTGCTCGCTGTACGGGGTGCGCACGGTGTCCTGGACCGTTCCCGGGATCCGGGTCGTGGAGAACAGGAACGTGTTCTGCGCCATCGACAGCGTCTGGCCGCGCTGGACGATCGGCTCGACCCGCTCGTCGTCGAGGCGCAGCTTGTAGTCGACGGCTGCCGCCACGAGCCCGGCGGCCCGCTCCACCTGCGGCTGCTCGGCGGACAGACCCTCGGCGTCCTTGAACAGGAAGATGTAGTTCGCGTTGAGCGCGATGCGGTCGCGCCGGCCGAGGTAGCGGGAGTCCCAGAAGCCGTCCAGCCAGCTGTGTACGCCCTCGGTGGCGTCGTAGCGCTCCAGCGCCGCGTGCAGGGTGGGGCCGGGGCCGCCCGGTGCCTGGAAGGCCGCGACGGCTGCCTCGGTCGTCGCCTGCTCGGCCGGGGTCAGCAGCGGCGCGGACCAGGCAAGGAAACGTTCGCAGCTCTCCGCCAGCGTGGGCAATGGCACCCGGGGCAGCAGATCGTCGTTCGCGAAGGTTCCGGTGGATCGCTGGGAGCTACTGATCGCATTCATGCTGGGCCTCGGGTTGTCTCGGGGAACTCGTCTCGGGGACACGGTCATGGTGAACGCCACAGGCTGCGTTGGGTCCATGGTCGCCGAGATTCCACGGGTGGCGGGCGTTCCATCGGACATTCGGCTCGTACGGTTCATCCGACTCGCATGATGGCCGGGGCGCCCTCGACCTACCGGCCGCGCGGGGGNCGCCGCCGGCACCGGTCGCCCGTCAGCCTGGCGGAACCGGCCGGGTGGATGTCGCCGCCGGTCGCCGGCCGGAGGCGGGATGAGCGGTCGAGGGACTGGTCACCCCGCGCGGCCGAGAGATGTGCAGCTGGGCGTACAGCCAGCCCTCGGCCTCCAGCCCCCGTGGATCGACGCCGACGGTGGACAGCGTGTCGAGCACGAGCGACTGCTCCTCGGCGGAGGCGAAGCGCCGCTGCCGGAAAACGCCGTTGACGTGCACGGTCTCATACCCGAGCCCCGCGAGCGTCGCCTCGACCGGTTCGAACGGGAACATCCGCAGCACGAAGTGGGCCATCCACGGCCTGCGCTCACCGGCCGCGCGGGCCACCCGGGCGATGGTCCGCTCGGTGACGTACCCGAGGCAGCCCGTCGAGACGACGATGTCCGTTCCGACGAGCCGCTCCCGTTCGGCGTCGGTCGGGTCCCGGTCCTCCAGGTTGGCGTGCACGGCGTCATCGAGGAACCCAGCCGCGGACGCATAGGAGATGGCCGGCCCCGAGCTGTCCAGACCGAGGAACCGGCTCGTCTCCAGCCCGTCGCGGGACCGGACGAGTTCGCGGTCACGGGCGAGCAGCACGTCCCGGGTCGGCCGGGTTCCGGGCGGTGCGTAGCGCTCGTGCAGGTCGTCAAACGTCACGTCACAGCGGAGCAGCGCGGCGTTGATCCCGTAGGAGCAGCCCACGTCCAAGACCGTCGGCGGTCGTCCCCGGACCATCCGGAATTCCCGGATGAGCTGGCTGAAGTACGGTTTGGCGAGCTGCGGGATACGATAGTCGAGTTTCCGCAGGGTACTGAAGTAGGCGTGCGGGTCGGGCTGCGTGTAGATGTGGTCGAGCGAGATCTTCCCGCTGTCGTCGAACCGCCTCGTCCCGGTGGGGTACGCGGCCTCGGAGGAATTCGTGGTTCCGTCGGAGTCGGTGGTCTCGGCAGAATATCTGCTGTCGTCGGAATACACGCGTCTGGCGCTCCTTGTGACGGGCGGTCGGGGCAGACAGGCCGGTGCTGAAGCAGCTCGCCGACCGAGTTCTGGTCCAGCTAGTCCAGCAGCTGGTCGACGCGGACCGCGCTCTTCTCCGCCGCCAGGTGCCGCGGAAGGACCCGGCCGAAGAGCTGCTTCGTGCGCGCGACGCTGCCGACGACCCCGGGGTGCCCGGTGTAGGCGAAGATTGCGGAATGCCGGGCCGTGTCGCCCTCGACCGGGCTCACCCGGTGCATCGAATAGCGGCCCAGGAAAAGCTGGAGATCACCCGGTCGGAGGGCGAGACGCCGGACCAGA
This sequence comes from Frankia sp. CeD, assembly GCF_000732115.1. NCBI lineage: Bacteria > Bacillati > Actinomycetota > Actinomycetes > Frankiales > Frankiaceae > Frankia > Frankia sp. CeD. The sequence goes on along the minus strand of NZ_JPGU01000034.1, from coordinate 30,978 downwards.
TGGCCGCCCTCGCCCGCCAGCACGGCCCGCACGTCGGCGAAGTTCTCCGCCTGCGCGGACCTGATGTTCGGGCAGTACTCGAAGTCGCCCCCGGCCCGCGGCGCCTGCGTGAGCAGGCTCACCGCGAATTCGTTCGTGTCGAAGTGCCAGGGGTGCTCCAGCCCGGGGGCGATGATGTTGAGGCACAGCCCGGCCAGCGGGTCGGCGAGTTCGTGGACTCTCGGCAGGTCGAAGCAGCCGGCGATGAAATGCTGGAAGAGCTCGCTGGTGTAGAGGCGGTGGACGGCGAATTCGGTGGGAATCTGGTCGCGGGCGACGAAGGCATNCCCCCGCCGCATCGTGAACCGGCCCGGATGATCGGCCGGCAACGACGGGTCGACCGCGATGTTGTAGGCGTTGACCGTCTCGACCTCGTCATACGCGAGCGGAGCGACGGTGGCGCACTCCTGTGCGACCGCGGTGAATGCGGAGGGCCGGACGAATTCCGGGAGGACACAGCATCCGCGAGTGCGCAGTTCCTCCCGGGCCCACGAGACGACGTCCCGCCAGGCGTGGCTCGGAGGTTCGGTGAGAGGGTAACGAACGGTATTGATCAGCTCGCTGATGGACCAGGTTTCCGTCGCAACCATGTGACTCCTCTCCGCCGCTACGCGGCGGCCCCGGGTCGCCGATGGGAACCGTCCACGACCTCGATGCGATTTGTCACATGGTCGCCCGATGGTCATGATGGCGAAAGTCAGTGTGAGATGTCACACGCCTGTGCTCGCGCGGGACGCGAATCCCGCCCGCCTGCCNCCATTCCAGCAACCCGGCCACGACCTGTCGCGGAGCCACCATCTTCGGGGCGTCCCGCGTCCTCGTCCTGAGCGGCCGTACGTGGGTGCCCGCGGGCCCGGCGGGCGACCGGCCCCGGCCACCGTCGATGCGAACTGGCCGTACCGGCCCCTGTCTGGCCCGGCCGGAAGGTGCCCGGCGCAGGACGCCAACCGTCGGGATCTCAGCCTTCTCGTGTTCACCGGAGATGCGTCCGGCGGGTCCGGTGCAGCGACGTCCGGTAGANCCATATCTGGTATCGCCATGTCCGGTGCAGCGACGTCCGGTACCGCCACATTCGGTACCGCCACGTCCCGTACCGGCGTGCCCGGGAGCGATCCCGGCCCGACCCCGCCGCAACGGCCGATGCCCGAAGGCTGATCCGATGCCTGGAGCCGGCCGTTCCGGGGAGGGAGTCGGTCATCGTACGAGGTTNCAGGAGCTTACGAGCTTCAGCGCCTGGCGGATCTCGCCGAGACGGTTCCATTGTTCGTTGCTGAGAATCGAGACGGCGGCGTGGAACACGCCGTCCTGTTCCTTCGCGATGTGCCTGCGCAGCAGGCTCATCGCCTCGATGACCCGTGTCGGCCAAGCGGGATCGACCCGGACGGTGCCGTCGGTCGCCCCGGCGAGCACAGCCTCGATCCGGCGGTGCTCGCTCTGCAGGATCGCGATCTGTTCGGGGAACTCGAGTGCCATCGCGGGGAACAGACCCTTCNCCNCCNCCNCCGTATGCGGCTGGAGAACCGCCGACATCTGCTCACAGAGTGTCACCATTGCCCCGACATCACCCTGTCGATATGCCTCGTGCGTGTCGGCGATGAGATCGGTGACCTGGTCATGTTCCCCGATCAGGGCCGCGATCGCCGGCAGTGACTGACAGTTGCAGTATTCACGCATAGTACCCACCTTGGGTAGAAGAAGATCAGCGACGACCCCGCGTCCCGCGTGCCCCACCGGCAGCGTCGCCATCCCATCCCCACTCGCACGGCGGCGCTCGTGTCGCGCCGCTCATGGTCATCATCGAATGGCCAGGGCGGCTCCCACACGGCCGATAGTCCTGTCCGGTGCCCTACCAATGGCGGCAGGGCAGCGGTCCGCGAGTCGCCCTTCCCCACGGCCGATCGGAACGAACGGGCAGCATCCGCGCGGTGCCGGCGACAGCGAGCAGCAGCCCCACGACGGCGACGGAGATGGTGTCGGCGGCTGCGACGACCGGTCAGTCCTGACTGTTAGTCCTGACTCTGGTTCAGTCCTGACTGGCGAGATAGCCGATGACCATCGCACCCCACCATCCGGCCTGGGAGAGCAGGTTACTGATTATCGATCGGGCCAGGAGCGCCCGGGACGGGACGGTGGCGGACTGCTCCAGCCGGTGCTGGATCGCCCAGATGTGCAGGCCGTTGAGGGCGATGAGGAGCACCAGTCCGATCTTCACCTGGGTCAGTCGCCTGGACAGGTCCGGATGCAGCAGGATGCCGCTGAGCACGAGCCCCGCCAGACCAGCCCAGATCATCACGTGCAGGCCGCTGGCCACCCGGATGACGTCCGGGAAGCTGCGCCGACCGAACAGCCATGACAGGGCGAAGAAGTCGATGGCGAGGACCGCGCCGAACCCGCCCACGAGCGCGGCGAGATGCACGAACAGGGCGGCGGTGTGCAGGGTCGGGTCGGCGGTGAGGTGGGCGGCGGTCCAGACGGCGGCCGCCCACCCGACGACGAGCGCTGTTCCGGTGGCGAGGAAAACGGCCCATCGTGGCAGAACCCCGCTGGCAGGCGGGGAGGGCTGGGCGATGACCAGGACCGGGACAGGCCGCGGGTCCGCGGGCAGGGAAACGAGCCGCTCGGGGACCTTATCTCCGTGATCATGCATGACTAGTGCCTGAGCGTGACGTTGGTGAAGGTGGCAGTCGTGCCGCTGGCCAACGCCGGCGTGTGGCCTTCCTCGCCGTGCCGGAAGAAGGTCGGTACCCCGATTGTTGCGCGCAACGTGTAGCTGCCGTCCCGCGGGATCGAGAAGTTGTTCGCGTAGTGGAAGAATTCGGCGTAGTAGAAGTTGAGTGTCTTCTCCTCCGCAACCGTGCCCTTGCCGTCGATGACCGCGAGCGTGATTGGTACGTTCGGCACGATCCGGCCCGTGGCCGCCTCCACGGGGATGATCTCAATGTGGTGCGTCTCGTCGGCGGCGGGCTTGCGGAGTATCTGCTGCCCGCCTTTGCCCTCGTACCAGGGTTCCGCGGCCTCGACGATGTAGCCGATTTTCCACGGTCCGCTCTGGACCTCGCCTCCTTCGGACCGGATCTCCTTGGCGAGCGTCGTGTACTGCTTGAACACGCCCTCCGGTACCGCGACGGAGAAGGTGGTCGAGCTGCTTACCGGGTGTCCCGGGGAAGCCGTCGTGGCGTCGGTCGTCGAATCGTCGGAGCAGGCGGTGAGACCGAGCAGCAGGGAGACGGCCAGTACGGGCAAGGCTGTTCGCTGGGGCATACGTCCTCCTCGGGGAAGCCTGATATTAGGTTAGGCTAACCTAAATTGATCAGGTTCCGTCAAGGGAATCACCCTTCCGGTCTATGTAAGCTACTCTCGGTAAGCATTAGCGCCGGGAGGCCTCGGCCTCCCGGCGCACCACGTGCCCTGGCCCGCCGATCGTTGGAAAGGTGGGCGCGGCCACGCCGCCGAACTCAGCAGATGCGGGGGAGCTGCTCGCCGAGCGGCCGGTCGACGATGCGGGTTCCCCCGAACGCGGTGCGCCCGACAACCACGCCCGGATGCTCCGCGGTGACCGTGCCGATGACGGCCGCGTCACGCCCCGCCGGATGCGCCCGCATCGCCGCGAGCGCCGCGTCGGCGTCGGCGTCGGCGACGAACGCGACCAGCTTGCCCTCGTTCGCCACGTGCAGCGGGTCGAGGCCGAGGAACCCGCAGGCCGCCTCGACCGCGGGCGGCACCGGCACGGCGCGCTCGGCGAACTCGATGCCCGTCCCGGACGCGGCGGCGATCTCGCACAGCGCGGTCGCGAGGCCACCTCGGGTCGGGTCGCGCAGCGCGTGGACCCCCGGGGCGGCCGCCAGCACCGCCGCGACCAGCCCGTGCAGCGCCGTCGTGTCGGAGCGGACCTCGCCGCCGAACTCCAGCCCGTCGCGCACGCTCAGCACGGCGACACCGTGCTCGCCGACGGGACCGGAGACGATGACCCGGTCGCCGGGTCTCGCCCGTTCGGGGCGGATGTCCACCTCGGCCGGGACGAGCCCGATGCCGCTGGTGTTCACGTACAGACCGTCGGCCAGCCCGCGCTCGACGACCTTGGTGTCCCCGGTCGCCAGCCGCNCCCCCGCCGCGGCGGCGGCCCGGCCCATCGCCTGCGCCACCCGGCCCAGGACCGCGAGCTCCAGGCCCTCCTCGAGGATGAACCCGGCCGAGAGCGCCACCGGCACCGCGCCGGCACAGGCCAGGTCGTTGATGGTGCCGTGGACCGCGAGCTCGCCGATGGAGCCACCGGGGAAGAACAGCGGGCGCACCACGTACGAGTCGGTGGAGAACGCGAGCCGGGCGCCCGCGACATCCAGGACCGCCGAGTCCGCCGGTGCCCGCGCCGTGTCGGTGGTCCCGAACGCGGGCAGGAACAGATGCTCGATCAGCTCGCTCGACAGCACGCCGCCGCCGCCGTGCCCCAGTACCACCTGGTGATGGTCACGCAGCGGAAGTGGGCAGGTCCAACCGGTCGGGTCGACGGGGTCAGCCACGGCTGCCCGCCGGAGTCAGTCGCCGGAACTGGAAGTAGGCGGCGCATGCCCCCTCCGCCGAGACCATCGTCGCGCCGAGCGGGGTGCGTGGCGTGCAGGAGGTTCCGAACGCCGGGCACTGCGGCGGTTTGACCAGGCCCTGCAACACCTCGCCGCTGCGGCATTCGGCCGGTTCGGCCACCGTGAGGCCCTCGACGTCGAAGCGGACCTCGGCGTCGAAGTCCCGGTACGCCGCGGACAGCCGCCAACCCGAGTCCGGGATTGTCCCGATTCCCCGCCAGGCCCGGTCACACACCGTGAAAACCTCGGCGAGGATTTCCCGGGCCGCCGGGTTGCCCGCCGGCCGCACCGCCCGCGGGTAGGCGTTCGCGAGTTCTGCCCGCCCCGCCTCGAGCTGCTCGACGGCGTGGCGCACCCCGTCGAGCAGGTCGAGCGGCTCGAAACCGGTGACGACGATCGGTACCCGGTAGGTCGCCACCAATGGCTCGTACTGGAAGGTGCCCATCACCGTGCACACGTGGCCGGCTGCCAGGAACGCCGCCACCCGGTTCGCCGGCGAGGAGAGGACCGCGGTCATCGCCGGCGGCACCAGCACGTGGCTGACAAGTACGGAGAAGTTGTCGATTCCACGGCGCCGGGCCGTCACCACGGCCATCGCGTTGGCTGGGGNGGTGGTCTCGAAGCCCACTCCGAAGAACACGACCTGGCGGTCCGGGTTCTCCTCGGCGAGGCGGACCGCGTCGAGCGGCGAGTAGACCACCCGGACGTCCCCGCCACGCGCCCGGACCATGAACAGGTCCATGCCGCTGCCGGGGACCCGCAGCATGTCCCCGAACGAGCAGAAGATCACCTCGGGGCGGGCGGCGATCGCCAGCGCCCGGTCGATCGTCTCCAGCGGCGTGACGCACACTGGGCAGCCGGGGCCGTGGATGAACTCGACCTGGTCCGTGAGGAGCTGATCGATTCCGTTGCGGATGATCGAGTGGGTCTGGCCGCCGCAGACCTCCATGATCGCCCAGCGCCGGGTCGCGGTGGCGATGATCGCATCCAGCAGCCGGCGGGCCAACGCCGGGTCGCGGAACTCCGCCAGGTACCTCACCGGCCCGGCCCGGTCATGCCCGGTTCCGCCGCGCGCGATCCCAGCTCCTCCTCGAGCAGCCCCAGGTCCCGGAACATCGCGAGGGTCTCCCGCGCCGCGGCCTCGTCCAGCCTGATCAGCCCGAAGCCGGCATGGATGATCGTGTACTGCCCGACGGTCGCGTCGGGCAGGTAGGCGAGGCACACCGTCTTGGTGACGCCGCCGAAATCGACGATCGCCATCCGCGTACCACGGTCGTCCCAGATCTCGATGNTCCGGCCCGGTATCCCCAGACACATGCCTCAGGCTTCCTTCCCGCCGAAGGTCGGCTCCGTCGGGCGGCTCAGCGCCGCGACCGCCGCCTGGCCCAGCGCCAGCCCACCGTCGCCCGGCGGCACCACCCGATGGACGAGTACGTCGAACCCGGCAGTGGCGAGCCGGGCGCGGCAGGCCCGCGTCAGCACTACGTTGGCGAACACCCCGCCGGTCAGACCGACCAGGCGGACTCCGTACCGCCGCCGCGCGAGCCCCGCGACCTCGGCCACCGCGTCCGCGACCGCCAGATGGAACGCGCCGGCCAGCACCGGCACCGCCACTCCCGCCCGCAGACCGGCGACGATCCCCGCGAGCACCCCCACCGGGTCGAGGACGCCGTTCGCCAGGCCGAAGGAGAGCCGGCAGGCACCGGCGCCGCCGAGTCCGGCGCCGCCGAGTCCGGCGCCGCCGAACTCCGCCGCGGCGAGCGCCTCCAGCTCGACGGCGGCCTGCGCCTCGTAGGTGATCCGGTGACGCACCCCGAGCAGTGACGCCACCGCGTCGAACAGGCGGCCCATGCTCGTGCAGGGCACGCAGGCCACGCCCCGGTCCAGCGCGGTGCGCAGGGTGCGCAACTCCGCCACGGAGCAGGCCCGCACCGGCGCCAGGTCCGCGGTCCAGTCCAGGTCGGCGGCGGCCAGATGGGCGAGCGCGACCCGGTACGGATTGCGGACGGCGGCGTCGCCCCCGGGCAGGCCGATCGGACGCAGGTGCGCGACCCGCTCGGCGCGGGCGACGTCCGGGCCTACCAGCAGCACCTCGCCGCCCCAGATCGTGCCGTCGAGCCCGTAGCCGGTGCCGTCGAACGCGACCCCGAGGATGGTGTCGCCGAGCCTGCCGTGCTCGGCGAGTAGGGCGGCCACATGGGCATGGTGGTGCTGGACCAGGTGCGGCAATCGGCCGGCGGACCGTGACCCGTGGGTGGAGGTCTGGTTCGCCCCCGCCGCCGGGTCCCCGGCTGCCGCCTGTTCGGTCCCCGTAGCCGCCGCGCGTTCGGCCCAGGCCCGGGTGACGTATCCCGGATGGAGGTCGGCGGCGAGCGTCTCCGGCGCGACGCCGTACAGATCGGTCAGGTGCGCGGCGGAGCGCTCGAAGGCCCTGAGCGCCGCCAGGCTGCCCATGTCACCCAGATGCTGGGACACGAACGCGCGACGGTCCGTGGTGAGGCAGAACGTGCTCTTGCCCTCGCCGCCCACGGCGAGCACCGACCGGACGGGGCGGCCGAGGTCCACCGGCAGCGGAACGTATCCGCGGGAGCGCCGCACCGGCAGCACCTGCCCGTCGTCTCCGTCGTCCCCGTAGCCGCAGCGCACCACCGAGTCGTCACACGGCAGGAGGATCGGTCGGTCGTGCCGGAGGAACGCATCAGCGAGGCCGGCGAGCCGGTCCCGCGCGTCGTCGTCGGCGAAGCAGATGGGCTCGCCCGAACGGTTGCCACTGGTCATCACCAGCATCCGCGGCGGTCGCGGGCCGCCACCCGGGACCGGCGCGAACAGCAGGTGGTGCACGGGTGTGTACGGCAGCAGCAGCCCCACCAGCGGAGTGCCGGGGGCGACCAGCCGCGACATCCCCGATATCCCTGACATCCCCGCCGCGGGCGAGCGGCGGACGAGCACGATCGGAGCGGCCGGCGATGCCAGCAGCGCCGCCTCCGCCGACGACAGGTCGGCCACCAGGGCGGCCGTCGCCAGGTCGCGCACCATCACCGCGAACGGCTTGTCGGGCCGGTCCTTGCGGGCGCGCAGGCGCGCCAGGGCCGTGTCGCCGGCCGTGTCGCCCGGGTCGTTCTCGGCCGAGCAGGCCAGGTGGTAGCCGCCGACGCCCTTGACCGCGACCACCGCGCCGTCCGCCAGTGCCCGCTGGGCCGCCGCCAGCGCGGCGTCCGTGCCGTGGACCTCCGGTCCGGTGCCGTCCGCGGGGCTGAACCACAGCTTCGGTCCGCAGGACGGGCAGGCGACGGGTTCGGCGTGGAAACGGCGGTCCGCCGGGTCGGCGTACTCCGCCGCGCACCGCGCGCACATCGGGAAGCGGGCCATCGTCGTGGCCGCGCGGTCATACGGCAGCGCGCTGATGATCGTGTACCGCGGGCCGCAGTTGGTGCAGGTGATGAACGGGTGGCGGTGGCGCCGGTCGGTCGGGTCGAACATCTCGCGCAGGCAGTCGGCGCACACCGCGGTGTCCGCGGGTACCAGGGTGCGATCGCCGGGAACGGTCGCGCCGGCCACGATCCGGAACCCGGCGTCGCCGGCGGTCGACCGGGTCACGCTCGTCACCGTGACGCGCTCGATGCGCGCGAGCGGTGGCGCCTGCGGTTCGAGTCGGCGCAGGAACTCGGCCACGGCCACCTCGTCGCCTTCGACCTCGGCGAACACCGAGGTCGAGTCGTTGCCGACGAATCCCGCGAGCCCGAGGGTGCCCGCGAGCCGGTGGACGTAGGGCCGGAAACCGACGCCCTGGACGACGCCCTCCACCACGACCCGGCGCCGGACCCGGCGCCCGGTCCGCCCGGTCCGCCCGGTCCGCCCTCCGGTCATACCCGCCGCCAGATCATGACCCGGTTGTTGCCCGAGTCCGCCACCGCGAGCCGGTCGCCGCGCACCGAGAGGCCGTACGGCCAGCAGAAGGTGTCGGCCTCGACGCGGGTCCACCGGTTCTCCCCGGTCTCGGCGAACGACGGCTGGCCGAGCACACCGGTCGCGGGCGTGGAACTGCGCCGCGGCAGCTCCTCCCACAGCAGGACGCGGTTGTTGGCGGTGTCCGCGACGGCCAGCAGGTGCCCGTAGCTGTCGACGGCGTAGGGGAAGCGCAGGACGTCGGCCCGGCCGGGCGCGTAGGGGAACTCCCCGGAGCATGCGAGATCGGGCTGGCCGAGCACCAGATCGGCGTCGCCGTCGGCGTCGGGATGGGGGGCCCAGCCGAGCAGCCGGTGGTTGCCGGCGTCCGCGACCAGCAGCCGGTCGGCGGTGCCGGCGAGGTCGTGCGGCCACCGGAAGCTCGCCGGACCGGCCGCGCCGCCACGGTTCTCGTCCCGGCGGGTGGGATCGGGCTGCCCCAGCACCAGGTCGGGTAGCCGGCCGGGCGAGGACGGCAGGCCATTCGACCAGCCCAGGATCCGCCGGTTACCGGTGTCGGCGACGTAGAAGCGCCCACCCACCACGGCCACCCCGAAGGGCCAGTAGAAGGTGTCTGGTCCGCACGGGCCGCCCCGGTTCTCGCGGACGGCGTCGGCGTCCGGCTGCCCGAGCACGAGGTCGGGGGCGGTGTCGGTGACCGTCGGGACCTCGTTCCAGACCAGCACCCGGTGGTGCCAGGCATCGGCGACCACGAGCCGGCCATCCGTGACGAGCACGCCGGTCGGCAGGTGCAGGCCGCGTTCGGGCCCGCGCCCCGCGGCCGCCGGCCCTTCGCTCGTCGCGTCGGCCTGGCCGAGCACGACGTCGGCGGGGGCGCCGTCGACGGCCGGCAGACCATGCCAGATCAGCACCCGGTGGTTACCCGAGTCCGCCACCACGAGCAGGTCGTCGCCGAGCCACACCCCGCGCGGCGCGTACAGCCGGGACGCCGACGGCCGCGCCGACGGCAGGGCCAGCCCGCCGGGCGCCGGGGCGCCGATCCACACCGCCGGTTCCCAGCTCCCCGCCCATCCGCCCCGTCCCGCCTGGCCGCCCCGTCCCGCCTGGCCGCCCCGTCCCGCCTGGCCGTCCTGCCCCACCCATCTGGTCGGAGTGCTCGGAGTGGCGTCACCGAGTGTTCCGCTGCCGGGCGTCACGTCGGCTTCGCGGTGAGTCGGCGGGCGATCTCGTCGAGCACCCCGCGCACGGCCAGGACGGCGTCGGGGTCCCCGACCTCCTCGAAGATCGCCCGTGCCTCGTGCAGCACCGCCTGCGCCGGGTCGAAGAGGCCGAGGTGGGCCAGGGCGTTGCCCTGGTTCGCCCGAGCCCGGGCGTAGCCGAGGGGGTCGGCGTCGCGGTCGCGGGCGGCGATGACCTCCTGGTAGCGCGCGACCGCCTCCCGCAGGTTGTCCTCCCGGTGTGCGGACGGCGCGTAGACCAAGGCGTTGGCCAGGTTGAGCTGGGTGCTGGCCCACCGCTCGGGATGAGTCTCGCGGGTGTAGACGGACAGAGCGGTCCGCAGGCCCTGCACAGCCACGCCGACCCGCAGCTGGTCGGACGCCTGCGCCATCGGCATGGTCAGATACGCCGTGGCGAGGTTGACCTGTGCCGCCGCGAACAGCTCCGGGGCGGTGTCGATGCGGACCAGGCGCAGCGCCGAGAGGTAGTGCTCCACCGCGACCTTCAGGCCCGCCGGATCGTCCCCGGCCAGCTCCTGGTAGGCCGAACCGAGGCTCAGGTGCAACTCGGCCCGGCCGACCGTGAGGTCGGTGGCGGCCAGCGCGGCGAGCGCCGCCGTCAGCTCTGCGATGACGGCCGGGCTCGGTCCCTCGACTCCGCGACGCAGGTCCGCCGCGGTGGACCTGAGCTGGGCGGCGAGACCGGGGGAGGGTTCCCGCGCCGCGGCGATGGCCCGCTCCAGCAGCCCCGCTGCCTCGCCCGTCCGGCCGGCGGCCATGGCGTGGGCGGCGTGTGCGGACCACACCATCGCCGCGATCTCGTCGGTCTCCCCGCCGGGCGGCGGAGGTTCGTCCAGCTCGCCCAGGGCGAACCGGACTACGTCCACCAGGATCCCCAGCTCGTCGCCGAGCGCCCGGCGCAGTGCCACCGGGTCTTCGGGGTCCGCGCCCGCTGGTCGCAGCACGAAGCGGTTGTAGCGGTCGACCGGGTCGTCGCCGCGCAGCTGCCCGAGGGCCGCGACGACCTCCCCGCGGTAGGCGAGCTCCAGCGCGGCCAGCTCCGCCGGCCAGGCCACCGGCACCTTCCCGGCCGCCAGTGTCCGGCGCAGGTCGGCCGTGGCCTCGCCGCCCGGCACGAGCAGGAAGCCGGCCGGCAGCGGAAAGACCCCGACGGGCTGCGGGCGCGCGCAGGTCACGCCCGTGCTGATGACGTCGTCCTCACCCATGCGCGTCCTCACCCATGCGTCTGGTCATCTGGACCTGTGCGTCCGGTCATCCATGCGTCCGGTCATCCGTCCGTTCCGCCGGTCCCGGGGGCGAGACCAGAGAGGATCATGTCCCGGACCTGTTCCATCGCCCGGCGCACCGCGGGACTGAGATCGGCGCCGGGCTCCACGCCGCCCGCCTCGATGAGGTAGACGACGACGTCGTCCGGGTAGCCGTCGCCGAGCAGCCAGCGCCCGAACGCCAGCGCCTGGTCCCAGCGGAAGGCGTGCGGGTGCGGCGCGTCCAGGGGCAGGTTCTCCAGCTGTGCGCCCGGGACCTCGAACACGGTCCCGGGCTCGGCCCCGGTGCGGCTGGCGTCGACGACCACGACCCGGCGTGCGCCGCGCATCGCGAACGCCGTGTCCATCCCGGCGGTCCCCCCGTCAACCAGGCGCACCCCGGCCGGGACGCCCGTCTCGGCGAGCCGGCGGACCAGGATCGGCCCGACCCCGTCGTCACCGCGCAGCAGGTTGCCGCAGCCGATCACGGCCACCTCGCNCCCTGGTGGTTCGAAACCGGGCGGATCGACCTGCNCCCGCGGCCCGACCGGGGGCCGCGAGGCGGCACCCGCCTCGCGATCCCCGGTCATAGGTCGGTCCCGGTCATAGGTTGTCGTTGATGACGAACCTGCTGAGCTCCCGGCCGGTCCTGCCGTCGTAGGCGTGGACCGTGCAGACCAGGCACGAGTCGAAGCTGCGGGCCACGTGGCCGAGCTCGATCGGGTTCTCCGGATCCACGATGGGCGTGCCGACGAGGGCCTGCTCGATGGGACCGGGCGCCTCGGAGCCGTCGCGGGGGCCGATGTTCCAGGCGGTCGGGGTGACCACCTGGTAGTTCGCGATCTTGCCGTCCTCGATGACGATCCAGTCCGAGAGCGAGCCGCGGGCCGCCTCCGTGGAACCGAAGCCGCGCCCTTCGGTGTACTCCACCGGCTTGAGGTGAAACGGCTCGCGTAGGTCCAGCTGGTCGAGCCAGGCCCGCGTCCACTGGTAGTACCTGGCGGCCTCGTGCATCCGGGCCAGCAGGCGGACCATCACCGACGGGCCGATGGCCGCCAGGATGTCCCCGAACAACGGGTCGTCGTCCTGGTGGGCACCCGCGCCGGGAGCCGCGGCTGCGACGCGGCGGGCGAGTGGCCCGGCCTCCAACGGCAGGNATCCGTGGTTCGGCACCTCGTACCGGGGTGACTTCGCCCAGCTGTACTTGCCCTGCTCCCGGCCGCGCGCCGGATCGATGGGCCGGGTCTCGCCGTCGAACGGGTGGCGCGCCTCGGTTCCCTCGTAGAACGAGTGGGTGACGTCCTCCCGCACCCGGGCCTGGTCGAACTCGAAGTACCCGCCGCCCGCGTACACCCCGGACCGGCCGATGAGTGCCGCGTTGCGGCCGGAGATGGTCGGCCGGGTGTAGAGGTCGGGGGCGAAGTACGTCCCGGTCGCCAGGTAGTTGCCGACTCCCTGGCCGTAGCGATCCAGGCCGATGTCTAGGCAGTACCGGAGGAAGAAGCCGCAGTCGCTGTCGTGCTGGGCGGGGTTCTCGTCCACCCAGGCGAGCACGTCCTGCCAGGTACGGTTGGCCAGCCAGCGCTCCACCGAGCAGCCGAGCCACTGCTTCTCCAGCCAGTTGACCTTCCAGTGCTCCAGGATGGCGATGGAGCGGGTCACGTCCGACAGCGTCGGCGCGCACATCACCCCGCCGGGCACCATGAAGCTGGAGTGCGGCCACTGCCCGCCGAAGATGGCGTAGACCNNNNC
>NZ_JPGU01000034.1:0-18217 GCF_000732115.1 Frankia sp. CeD | reverse complement strand
TNNCCNACAGCNCCNCCGCCGGGCCGTAGCTGCTGCCGGTGTNGGGCGCGAACCGCCGTACCGCCTCCTCATACAGCGGCGAGGAGGCGTATTTCCGGTTCGTGAGGTCGATGGCGAACAGCGCGTAGAAGCAGCGCGGGATGCTCTGCAACGTCTCGCACGCCTGCGCGATGTTGCGGACCAGCGTCGCGTTGGGCGGCATCTCGGTGCGCCACGCGACGTCCAGCGCGTACGCCGACTTGTACAGGTGGCTGCCCCCGCAGATCCCGCAGATCCGCGGGGTCACGANCAGGCCCGCCTGCGGGTCCTTGCCGCGCAGGATGATCTCAAAACCCCGGAACATCGCCGCCTCGGTCCACGCCGAGGTGACCACCCCGTCGTCGATCGTGACCCGGACGTCGAGGTCGCCCTCGACGCGCCCCAACGGGCTGACGTTGAGATCGACGGTGGCCATTGGAATCCTCTCTTCTCCCCGTCCGTTCCTCGCGGTCTCCGGTCGGAGCACGCGCGGCTACCGGCTACCGGCCGGCTAGACGACGAACATGTCCTCCTTCGACCACTGCGGGGCGACTATCCGGGCAGCTGCCGCGTGTGCCAGGTAGCCGAGGTGGCCGCTGCCCGCCGGCACCTCCCGCGGAATGAGCCCGCCGACCTTCCGGGTCCTGAAGATCGTGCCGGGGGCGAGGTCGAAGAATGGGAACTCCGGCTCCGTGCACCCGATGCACGGCATGCCGGCGCGGGTCTTCGACGACTGGCGGTTCCACAGGATCCGGTTGCACGGGGNGNGGGNCATCGGGCCGCGGCAGCCGAACTCGTAGAACAGGCAGCCCTTGCGGGTCCCGTCCCCGAAAGCCAGGGTCGACTGCTTGTATTCGAAGTACTCCGCCCTGGTGCAGCCGGTCTGGGTGAATGTCGTGAAGAACGTCCGTGGCCGGTGCAGCTCGTCGAGCGCGATGNCGGCGGCCCGGCCGGTGGCCAGCGCCACGATGATCTGCGTGATCCAGTCCGGGTGGGCCGGGCAGCCCGGAATGTTGACGACGGGCAGCCCGGAGCGCGATCGGAAGTCCGGGCCGAGGAAACCGCCGCGTTCACGCTTGTGGAACTGCAGCCCGGTGGAGTCCGTCGGGTTCGGCGCCGTCGCGGGGATCCCGCCCCNGCACGCGCAGTCCCCGATCGCCACCACCACCTGGGCCCGGGCGGCCAGCTCGCGCACCCAGTCCTGCATGGGCCGCTCGGCGAAGACGTCGAAGCCGCCGGTTCCGTTCGGGCCGCGGATCACCGAACCCTCGAAGACGAAGATGTCGACCGGCCGCTCACCCCGCGCGCAGTCGGTGAACAGCTCCCGGGCCTGGGCGCCGTTCTCCAGCCCCAACGACGGGTGCCAGAGCAGTTCCAGCCCGAAGTCGGTGATCAGGTCGACGACGTTGGGCTCGTCGGCGTTCAGGAAGGACATCGTGTTGCCGCTGCACGCCCCGCCCTGGAACCACAGCACGGATGACATCAGTACTCCCTTCGTCGGACGGGCCGTGGTCGGCACCGCGGTCCGCCGCACCGCCCACCTCCACGAGCGGACCGAGCCCTCCGTCGAGGTGATCAGAAGCCGCTGGGCCGGGTGATCGTCGGGTGGCCCGTCGCCTCACGGAGACTTCCGGCAGAGCAGACGCTATGTCCCCCAGCGCCGGACGCCTATCGACAGTGCGCGGAGGCTGCCACCAACGCGCAGTCACCAACGCGCAGTGCGGTTTGGTGAAGCGCACACGACCGGGCGAGAGTGGGGCATGCACCGGCCATCCCAGCCCGCCCTCATCGACGCCCGTGGGGCGAGCGCCGAGGTACGGCCCGGCGAAGNGGTGAGCCGGTGCGATGCCGGCTCGGGCGGGTCACCGGATCAGGCGGGTCGCCGGAGGGNGCCGGGGGNGGACCGGGCGATGCACGAGCTGTCCGTCTGCCGATCGATCGCGGACGTCGTCACCCGGCACGCGGCCGGTCGGCCGGTCACCCGGNTGCACGTCCGGGTGGGTCAGCTGCGCCAGATCGTGCCGGAAACCCTCGCCTACTGCTGGGAGCTGATGAACGCTGGGCCCCCGGAGAACGCTGGGCCCCCGGAGAACGCTGGGCCCCCGGAGAACGGCGCCGATCCCCCCGGCGGGCAGGTGCTGGCCGGGTCCGTGCTGGCCGGGTCCGTGCTGGAGGTCGAGAGCGTGCCGGTCAGTGTGTGCTGCCGGGTGTGCGGGACCCGCGGCGAGTTGGCGGACCGGGCGCTGCGCTGCGGCACCTGCGGCGCGGCCGGCGTCACCATCGTCACCGGCGAGGAGTTCCTCGTCACCTCGTTCGAGGTGGCTTCCGACCCAGTAGTTCCCGACCCGGCGGCTCCCGGCTCGGCAGCTCCCGACACCGTGGAGGCGTGACACGCCGTGGGTCGCTTCCATCCCCACCCGGAAGGGGCGCATCCCCACCCGGAAGGGGCGCCGCACGAGTACTCGGGTCCGCACCCACCGGCCGGGGTGTCCGTCGGGGACCATGCCGGCTATGGCACCGGGCCCGAACGGGTCGAGGTCCTCGAGCGGATCCTCGGGGAGAACGAGCGGGTCGCGCTGGCGAACCGGGCCGCCTTCGACGCCGCCGGCGTCACGGTGGTGAACCTGATGTCCGCTCCCGGCGCCGGTAAGACCACCCTGCTGGTCGGGACGCTGCGCCGTCTCGGCCCGCAGCTGCGGGTCGGGATCATCGAGGGCGACATCGAGACCAGCATCGACGCCGACCGCCTCGACGGGCTCGGCGCGGCGATCGCCCTGATCAACACCGGTAACGGGTTCGGCGGGGAGTGCCACCTGGACGCGCCCATGGTCGCCTCGGCGCTGGGCCGGCTGCCCCTGCGCGACCTCGATCTCGTCGTTATCGAGAACGTCGGCAACCTGGTGTGCCCCGCCGAGTTCGAGGTCGGGGAGGACCTGCGCGCGATGGTGTTTGCCGTCACCGAGGGCGAGGAGAAGCCCCTCAAGTACCCGGTCATGTTCCGCTCGGCCGACCTGGTGCTCGTCAACAAGACGGACCTGCTTCCCCACCTCGACTTCGACCTTGACGCGTTCCGGAAGAACCTCGCCGACGTCAACCCGGACGTGGCTGTGCTGGAGGTCAGCGCCCGTACCGGCCAGGGGGTCGACGCCTGGTGCGCGTGGCTGCGCGCCCTACCCGGACAGCGCCCGGAGCCTACGATCGGCGGGGCCGCGCTCGATGACGACGGGGATCCAGCGCGGGCGGGCGCTCGACGGCGGGCGCCTGGAAGGCGACGGTCTCGACGTCCGTGACCGCGACATCGATGATCTCGACATCAGACAGCCCGAAGTCGGGTGCCTGGAAGAGGCGGATCGTCAGAGGCGGGGGCTCCTGCCGCGGCAGAGAGCGCGGCGGCTCCGACGCGGAGAAGAGGGGGATCGAGGCGGTGGCGATGAGATGTCTCGCTTTCGGGGTGGGGCTGCCGAGTGGAACGAGGGGTAGGACGTCAGGGCGGTGACAGGCTTCTCCGCGGGACCTTCCGCCGCCTACGTGGCGTCTTCGGGTTCCGCGAATCGAAGCCTCACGGCGTCAGAGACGGGACATCTTGCTGAACGGGCTCAGAATGCGTTCCTGCTGGGAACCGAAATCGACGAGGACGGCGACTTCTGCTTCGACCCCGGTTACCTGGCCGAGACCGTACATGTCGTGGGTGACCCGGTCTCCTACGGCGAACCGCTTGCACGGCGGGGTGACCGGGGCCTTGAAGGGGCTGGTGGACAGACGGGGCCTGGGTAGCGCTGACTTGGTCATCGCCTCCAGTATGCGCCTGCCGCACCGGGCGCCGCTGGTCGTCGTTGACGAAGACCAGACGATCACCGCTGCTCTCACCGGCCATGGCGCCCGGACGAGCGAGGTTGCCGACCTGCTGCCCGCGCGTGTCGCCGGGACTCTACCGGCCGCACCCTTGAGCGCCTGGCCTTTATCTACCGAGTGTTATCGAGTGTTACCAGGCGTGTGGGGCGCCGAGGTCGTTGATCAGCTCGGCGAGGACGAGTTCCTCGTCCACTCTGATCGCATGGTGCTCCAGCGCGGGGCGCAGGTCGGGGTCCCAGGCCGCGTCGACCGGCCGGCCAACCAGCTCGCCGCCGGTCACCGTGGTCAGCGCCGCCTGATAGGACCGGGCGTCGAAACGCCATGGCCGCCAGCCGATCCGTTCCCGCAGGCCGTTGGCGATGCGGATGCCGCCCCAGTCGAAGTCGCCATGGTAGGCAAACCGCGCGCCCTGGCCGGCGAGCGCCGCGAGCAGGCTGATGACGGCGGCCGACGGCTGGCCGTTCACGCACACCAGCGGCGGGGTGCGGCCCGCCAGCTCGTCGGCGGCGCTGGCCAGCACGATCGGATTCTCGCACAGGTACACCACTCCGAGGCCCACCCCGAGGTCGCCGCGGTCCTGGCCCGGGCCGACCTGGCGCAGAGTGAGCACGCAGGGCTCCCCCGCCTCGCGACAGATGGCCAGGATCCGGCCGGTCGGGCTGTCCGCCCCGCCCGGCAGACCCAGGCAGAGCACCGTGGACGACAGTTCGTCACGGTGCACCCCGACAGCGGCCCACGCGGCGCGACGGCCCGCGGCCGAGCCGTCACCCGCCGGGTGGGATCCGCCCAGTACCCGGGCCGCCGCCAGGGCCAGCGTCGCCAGCGGCCGGCCGTCGTCGAGCGCGTGCGCGTCACCGGTGCTGGTGGCGGCCAGCCGGCCCAGCGCCACGCCGGGTGAGGGCAACGCGTCGAGCACCCGGAGCAGGTCGGCGGCCAGCGGCCCCGCCGCGTCCGGGGTGCCAGCCAGCCGGCGCAGCAGGCCGGTGCTGTCCAGCCAGGACCGCCAGGGGGTGAGTTCGGGGCGCCGGGCGAGGAGGTCGTCCAGGGGCTGGTGCGCCTGCGCCCAGGCTCGTGACTGCGCCGCGGCCAGCTCCGCCCGCTCCGTGACATCCCCGGTGAGCTGGCGGACGGCGGCGGCGAGTCCGTCCGGCGCGGCGCCGCTGGACCGCAGCACCGCGTCGACC
The DNA here is from genome assembly GCF_000732115.1 of Frankia sp. CeD. NCBI lineage: Bacteria > Bacillati > Actinomycetota > Actinomycetes > Frankiales > Frankiaceae > Frankia > Frankia sp. CeD. Next base: position 13,163 of record NZ_JPGU01000034.1, on the reverse strand, counting down.
TCGTCCAACGACACGGACAGCGAGGCGCCGGTGCCGGCCCGGCGGCCCAGCAGCCGCTCGACCCCCCGCCGCTGGTCCGCGCTGGCCCGGCCGAGGGTGACCGTCCCGGTGAGCGGCCGGCCCAGCTCGATCCTGCGCCGCACCCGGTCGAGCAGCCACGCCGTGTGCTCACCGCCCAGCAGACGACGCAGCCGTTCCACATCGCGGGCGGCTTCCGTACCGCGGGAGGCCCCGGTCGACGACGCGCTCACTCGAACGGCAGGGGCTCGGTGTTGCCGCTCTGCGCCGGACGGAGCGGCTGGGGCTGGTCGGGTTGGTCGGGCTGGTCGAGTAGCTGGGGCTGGTCGGGTTGGTCGGGCCGCTCGGGCTGGTAGGGCACCGGCCGGTCGACGCGGGTGCGCTCGTGCCCGTCCCACCGCCACGGCGTGACGAGCACGGCATCGATGCCGTCCCGGCGGGACAGCTGCGCGATCGCCAGGCCGGGAACCTGCGGGTAGCAGCCCCACTCGCGCTCGCTGGTCATCACCACATCGAGGTCGAACGCGGCGAGCAGACCCAGGCACTTGGCCCGCGAGTCGTCGTCCACTCCGGCGAACGCCTCGTCCAGGGCGACCAGGCGGGGTGCGTGCCGGTTGCCGGAGGAGTCGTAGAACGACGAGGCAGCTGCGAACAGCGGCACCGACGCCGCGAGCACCCGCTCACCACCGGACGCCGGACCGCTCGCCGGCCGCCACTGACCGTCCTGGAACCGCTGCACAGCGAACTCGTGCCAGTCGCGGTAGTCCAGGGCACGGGTCAACTGCTCGGCCCATCCGCCGGTGGTGTCCGCGCTGTGCTCCCGGTTGATCTCCTCCTGGAGGAACGCGCCGACGGCGGTCCGCTCGGCGGGGCTCCAGGCGTCGGCCGTCTGCCGCAGCAACCGGTCGCGCACCGCGCCGAGCCCCTCGGGGGCGCTGCGCGCGACCCGCCACTGCAACCGCAGCCGCATGCCGGTCGACGTGGGCCGCTGCGCGAGGTCCGTGTTGATCCGGCGAACCTGGCCCTCGGCGTCGCTGATCAGTTCCTGCAGGGCGCCGGCCACCTCGTTCACAAGGTGGTTCTCCAGGATCTCGCGTTCCTTCGCGGACAGCAGCATCGCCCGCTGCCCGGTCTCCGTCTCCAACGCGGCGACCAGGGCCGGGATGTCCTGCTTGCGGCCCTGGAACAGGACGTCGACCACGATCACGCCGTCGGAGACGACCATCCCGACCGAGTGGCCGTGCCGGGACAGCGCGTCGGTGAGAACCTTGTGCTCGGCCGACACCCGCTGCTGCGCCAGCTCCCACCGGCGGTCGGTGTCGTCGACGTCGTCGAGGGCGGCGTTGACCGCCCGGGCGAGCGTGATCGCGGGGNACGGTGCCCAGCCGGCAGCCGGGTCCGGGATCTCCAGGTCCGGGACGGCGACCGCGAGCAGGCCGGTGGCCGCGAACGCCCGGAGCCTCGCGACAGCCGCCTCGCGTTCGGCCGCGGCGGTGGTGATCGCCTCCCGCAACGTCTCACGCCGGCCGTGAGCCCGGCCCCGGGCGTCGAGCGCATCCCGTTCGGCGGCCCGGGCCTGCTTCTCCCGCTGCCCGCACCGGTCGAGTTCGGTGTCGACGGCGGCCAGTTTGCGGAACAGTTCGTCGACGGCGGCGCCGGCCGTCTCGACCAGGACCCGGTGACGTTCGGCGGCCGCGTCGGCCTGCATCTGCGCCTCGGCGACCGCCTCGGCGGTCTGTTCCTGGCGTTCCAGCGCGAGGGTGAGTTCGTGTTCCGCCTCGGTCGCCGCGCGGCGGGACCGGTCCAGCGATTCCGCCGCCGGCCACAGCGCGGCCAGCTCCGCCCGGTAGTCACCCAGGGCGTCCCGGACGTCGGCCAGCGCGGCCGGCTCCGCGGGCAGGCGCACGTCGCCGGCGAACTCCTCGGCCGCCGCCCGCGCCTCACCCGCGGCCTGCTGCCGGCGGGCCGCGACAGCGGCCGCCTCCTGGTGCTGGGCGTCGATCCGCCGCTTGGCCTTGTGCTCCGTGGCCAGCTGCGCGTGCGCCTCGCGCAGGTCGCCGTCGGAGGGCCGGGCCCCGTGCTCGGCGGCCAGCGAGAGCTGCCGGTCGGCCAGCTCCGCGGCGGCCGCGGCCAGCTCTTCGAGCCGTAGCTCGATCCGGGTCGCATCGGCGCGCAGGTGGTCGAGCCGGACCCGCCTGGCCGCCTCGCGGGCACCCTCACCGATGTAGCCGGCGGTTTCCTTGCGCCAACCGCCGGTCAGGACCCCGTTACCGAACCGGCCGTCCACGGTGACCCAGGTCTCGGTGCCCGAGGTCCTGTTGGCCGTCGTCCCGTTGGCCGTCGTCCCGTTGGCCGCCGGCCCGTGGACCAAGGAGCCGCCGGCCGGGCCGGGCCCGCCGCGCAGGCCGATCGTCGCGAGGACGGCGGCGACCGCGGTGTCGCTCAGCCGGGCCGCGCGTGCGTCGTCGCGGTCGATCGCCGGCGTGAGCACCGCGGCCAGCCCACCCCCCGGCGCCGGCCGCCCGGGCGTGACCAGAACGTCGTCGCTGACGGGGTCGTGCAGCCGCCCGTCCGGGCCGACCCAGGCGTCGAGGATCCCGGCGGCCTCCAGCGCCGCCTCGATTCCGGCCCGGTGCTCGTCGGGCACGCCGTCGACGAAGTCGACGACCTTCCACAGCGGGGCGCCGTCCCGGCCGTCCCGCCCGTGCTCGTCGCGGGTGTGCGGGGCCGGCGGCGAGTCGTGGCCACCGGCCGCCAGCCGCTCGATCTCCTCGGCGAGCCGTTCGAGTTCCCGCCGGGCGGCCGTCTGCTCGCCGTCGAGGACGGCCTGCCGGCGCCCGAGGTCGGCGGTGGCCAGCCGCGCCGCCCCGTCCACCGCGGTGGCGACCGGGTTGGACCCGTCGAGTGTGTCCACCCAGCCGGCCAGGGCCGCCAGCGCGGCGTCCGGGTCGGCCGGCCGCAGGTACGCGCAGCCGGCCAGGTAGGCCGTGCAGGCCACGACGAGGCCCGCCCCGCGCTGGGCGGTCAGGTCCTCGGCCGCCGCGATCCGCTCGGCGGCGGCCTGCTGCTCGGCAGTGATCCGGTCCAGGTCGTCCCGGGCCGCGCGCAGCGCCACGCCGGCGTCGGCCGCCGCGCGCAGCAACCCGTCGAGACGGTTCACGGCGGTGCCCTGCTGCCCGACCAGGGCCTCGGCGGATCGCCGGGCGTCGCGGTACGGCGGTTCCCCGCCGTCCAGCTCGGTGAGTACCGCGGCGTGCCGGCCGGTGACCAGGGCGGCCTCGGCCGCCAGCCCGGCGGCCCGGACCGCGGCGTCGAAGCCCGCCGCGTCGGCCTGGACCGTGCGTTCCGCACCCGTGAGCCGGCGCTTCCGGTCGCCGGCAGCCTCGGCCGCGGCCCGGCTGTCCCGCTCCCGCTGGGCGGCGAACCGGGCGAGCCGCCCGGCATCCTCCTCGGCGCCCCGCAGCGCCGCCGCGTCGCGCATCTCCGGGCTGTCCCGCAGCGCGTCCCGCCGGGCGGTCAGTGTGGCCTTCGCCTCCTCCACCTCGGTGAGCGCCTGCTGCGCGGCCGTCAGGGCCTCGACCGCCGCCTGATGCGCGGCGTCGGCCTCGGCGAGATCCCGCCCGTGCTGCTCGTAGCGGCTGTGCGCCTGCCGCGGCGGCGCGGCGTACCGCTTCGCGGCCACTCGGGCGTACCGGCGGTAATGGGTCAGGAATGCCTGCGCAGCCGTTTCCGCCTCGGCGAGGGCGCGCAGCGTCTCCCGTTCCTCGTCCAGACCCCGGAACGCCTCGGCCACGATGACCACGAGCGCGGGGTCCAGCGGCGGCAACGCCTCGGTGAGCGCCCGGGAGAGCAGCTTCTCGTCGGGCTTCTTGGACAGTTGCGGCTGGCGTAGCTGGATCAGGAGGTTGACCAGGGCCTCGTACCGGTGCCCGCCGAGACCGAACAGCGCTTCGTCCACGGCACGGCGGTAGTCCGACGCGGTGTCGTACACCGCGCCGTGGCCGTCGACGGCTTCTTTCAGTTTGTCCCTGGTCAGTGGCACCCGGGTCGGGCTGACCAGGGACAGCTGCGGACCGATCCGCTGGCGGGTCACGAAGAACCAGTGCCGGACGATGCCGCGCCCGCTGACCGCCTTCAGGCCGGCCCCGATCGTGCGGTACTCGGGGATGCCGTCACCGCCCAGCCGGCCGAACTCCAGCCAGGTGTAGCCGAGCCGCTCGGGATGCGGATGCCGGCCGCCCAGCAGCAGGTTCCATTCCATCCGCTTGTTGCGGTCACCGTCCGGTTCGACCCGGTGCGCGGCCAGCTCGCCGTCCAGCAGGAACGGCAGCGTCAGCGCCAGGACCTTCGACTTGCCGGTACCGTTGTTGCCCCGCAGCAGCAGCCGCCCGTCGTGGAAGTGGAACTCTTCCACGTCGTAGTAGAAGAGGTCGACCAGGCCGGCGCGCAGCGGCTGCCAGCGGTCCTCCCGGGCCGGTACGGGAATCGAGGCCGACGCCGGTGCCGGTGCGGGAATCGAGGCCGGTGCCGGTGTCGCGGGCATGCGGGTCGAGGTGCTCATCGGCGGCTCGTCTTCTTCCTTCTGGCCGGACCGCTTCTGACCGGGCCGGCGCCGCCCGCCCGGCCGTCGTGGATCGTCGGCGCCTCGACGGCGTAGCGCGCGATCGCGGGCCGGGCGAGCACTGCCGGCGGCTCGCCGGCCCGGCCCGGCACGTCCGTGACCAGCCGCAGCGCGCGCAGCTTGTCCAGCGCCATGGCGAGCAGCTCGGCGTCGGCACCCGGTTCGGTGACGCCCCGCCGCCAGTAGGTGGAATGCTCGGCCGCCATCTTCCGAACGTATCCACGCAGCCGGCCGACCGGCACCGGCTCCGCGGGATCCGGCCGGGTGGCGAGATACTCGGCGACTAGCAGGGTCACGTGGCCGTCGGTGCGCTGTTCCGGCATCCGTACGTCGGTGAGCTCGTCGTCGGGGTCGACCATCGCGATTCCCTCCGCGCGCATCTCGGCGATCAGACCGGTGGCGTCCTCGATCCGTCTGGTGATCGCCCGGCGCTGGCTGATCAGGTAGGCGCGCTCGTCCTCGGCGAGCTCGTCGTAATAGACGACGGGATCATCGAGCAGCCGGCGGGTCAACCGGCGGCGAAGCGACCGGTTGCGCAGGTCGTCGGTGTCGGGGACGGGCTCGTGGGTCAGCTCGGCGAGCCGCGCCCCGATGTCGTCGGCGTCGATGGTCGACGGGCCGCGGGTACCGGTCAGCAGCGACGCGAGCACCCTGCGGCGTACGTCGTACAACGCGTCGCCGCTGTCGCGCAGATAGGCGTCCTCCTCGCCGGCGACCCGATCCAGCACGCCGAGCGTGAGCAGCAGCCGGACCACCGCCACGAGGTCGGAACGTTCGTCCCGGCGGCTGAGGGTGAAGGTGACCCCGGTGCGGGCCAGTTCCGGGTCGCTCGCCGCGACCAGCACCCCTTCGGCCAACCGGCCGAGGGTGATCTGGGTGTCCGCCCCCTCCAGCACTGACAGCGCGAGGCACAGCAGGACGTAGCGGCGCCGCCCGAACGGCGCTCGGCCCTTCCCCTCCCGCGCCGGGTGCGTGTCGTCCTGGATGGTCGCCGCCGTCTTGAACAGCCGCGCCGATTCGGCGTCGACGACCAGCCGCCAGCCGGTTTCGGCGGCGAGCCACTCGCGCAGCTCGGACGCGTGCCGGCGGACCAGCCGCAGGACCTCGTCGTCCGCGCCGGCGGTGCGTAGCGGCCCGGCCAGCAGCGCGCGCAGGGCCCTGCGCCGCGCGGCCCGGTTCTCCTCGGCGACCGAGTCCGCCGTCATCCGGACACCCGTCCGGTCTCCAGCAGCTCGAGCCGGTCCGGCCCACCGGCGAGTACGACCGGAGCGAGGCCGTCCATCCGGCCATTCAGATCGTTTTGCCGGTTTCGGTCATTCCTGTCGTTCGAGTCGCTCCAGTCGTTCAGGTCGTTCAGGTCGTTCCAGGCCGCCGGACGCGATGCCGCACCGGCCAGGTCGACGATCTCGACGGTGTGTTCCGGGCCGTCCAGGACGCCATCCTCGGTCTCGATCCGCGCCACCCCCCCGCCGGGGACGAGGGTGAGGCGGATCAGGACCGTGCCGTCGCTGGACGTGGTCTCCACCTCGGTATCGCCCGCCAGCCTGGCGGCGAGCGCGTCCCCGAGCAGGCCGAGGAACAGCCGGAACGCCTGCCGGTCCAGGACGCCGAGCTGGGACAGCAGCACTGGCCCGTCGGTGGCGAGCCGGGCCCGAGCGGACGCGGCCTGCTCCNCCNCCCGCGCGGCCTGCTCGGCGAGCAGCCGCCGCTGCCGCGCGCGGTCCGTGACCCGGTTCGGCGTTCCGCGCCGCTCGTAGGAACCGGTCCGGCGTAGCTGCGGGCTGATCCGCATCGGCGGCGCATCCTGCCACGGCGTGTTCGGTGTCGGCTCGTCCTCCTGCCAGGCGGCGACGGTCTCCTGGCTGACGGTGAGATGCCGGGCCGAGGCCAGGCCGAATGCGGCCCGCCACAGCCGGTGGGCCGCCGCGTCGTCAGGAGCCTCGGCAAACCAGCGAGCGAGCGTGCGGAAGTCCGCCGACCGGTCCGAACGGCCGGTACGGCGCTCGTTGAGTGCGGCGACGGTATCGATGAGCTGGGTGATCGCGGTGATAGCCGCGCCCCGCAACAACCGTGCCTGGGAGGGACGGCGCGAATCCGCCGACACGAACCAGTCGTGCAGGCCGCGCCAGCGGTTGCGCCAGCCGTCCAGGGCCGCGGCGACCGCGGCGTCGTAGGCGGTCCGAATCCGCTCAGCGTCGGTTCGCCCGGCTCCGGTCCGGCCGGAATCGGATGCCCCGGAGCCGGATGCCCCGGAGCCGGATGCCCCGGAGCCGGATGCCCCGGAGCCGGATACCTCGGGCACGTCGGGCACGGCGTCGGTCGCCTCCCGACGGGCCGCGAGTAGCAGCAGGCGTTCGACGCCGGCCCCCTCGACCTGACCCAGCAGGGTGGCGATCTCCGCGCCCCGGTTCGCCAGCTCGGCGATGAACCGGTTGATGTAGTCGATGAGCCGTTGCTTGTAGGCGAGGAACGCGTCCACGTCACCGTCCGAGAAGTCGATCACTCGGCGGAGGGACGTCATGAACGCCTGAGCGTTGTCGGCCAGTCCGGTGAACCGCTCCGCCAGCCCCAGCAGCAGCAGGTGTACCTTCGCCGGGTCGAGATCGGCGGCGTCGCCGGCCGTCATCTCCACCAGGGCGCGCAGCTGGGCGGCGATGTCCTCCAGCGCCACCGACTGCAGGGCGCCCCGGCGGCCGATCGCCACCTCGTAGACGGCGATCGCCTCCTCGGCCGCCTGCCCGGCCGGGGTCAGCTGGTACAGGTAGCGCGCCCGGTGGAAGTCCGCCACCGTGGTCACCCGGCCGGTGTCCGGGTCGGCCCGCAGGTTGCCCCACTCAACGAGCTTGTCCAGCGCGGCGACGATCGACTCGGTCTGCCCCGGCCGCCCCAGATCCGCGATCACGTCCTCGGGGCGCATGTGGACGATGAACCGGTCCCGCGCCCGCGCGAACGTCGTCAGCACCTCCCGGTAGACGTCCGCGTTGGGGGCGCTCAGGTGCGCGAACGGCTGCCGGGGCGGCGCATCACCGCCGGCTGCCGGCCCGGTCTGTCCGTCGCTCGTCACACCGCCCAGTATCGCCCACCATGCTACCGCGTGAACGGCGGGTGACCGGCTACCAGTGACACTGCTGGGGAAGACGGGAGTCTGCGGGGNCGTCGGTGGCTGAAGCGACGGCCGAGTCTGGCAGGCCTGGACCAGCACCTCGATGCCTCACCTACTCCGCGAACTGATCGACATGCTCGCCGCCGGACACCGGCTCTGCTTCTACCTACCCAGTAGGTCACAAACCATGAACTATCGATCACGGCAAATCGCCGTCGATTACGTTGGAGATTGCTGCGATTCACGTCATTGGTGAAAGGATTAGAGCCCGATGGCGGGGGTATCTCTGGCTCGCAATCCAGTGGGGAACTTCCCCGAGGAGATGGCGGTGCGACACTGGAGGGGGCGGAAATGGCGCTCAGGAAAAGCCCGAAGTATTTTCTGATGGTTGTGATCGTTGCGCTCGGGACAATTTTGTCTGCGGCTCCTTCGATGGCTTCTCCGCCGAGAAGCGCGCCTGGCGCGGTCCATCGCAGTGATGTACATTGTTATTGGCGCCATATGAGCGGTCACTGGGTCTGGAGGCATGGACACCGGACCTGGATTCCCCCGCGCACGGTCAGGGTCTGTCGCTGAGATTCCAATAAAACAGGCATCGATCGCAGGAATCCCTGCGGTCGGTGAGGAGATCTTTTAGAGACAAGTGTTCCGTCCTTGTGCGCTCGCGCGGGGACGGAACGCCAAGCCTCGGATGCCCGTTACAACGTCCGCCTCGCCCACGACCGAGGATGAAGAACTGTGCGCCGTGTGGGCCACGGCGCGCCAGCGAGCCTGGCCGGTCGTCTCGGTGGACGAGCGGGAGAGCCTACAGGAGACCCTGGAGATTCTCGCGGACAGTGATGCGGTGGCGTCGATCCGTCAGATGCGTGAGGAGATCGCCCGAAAGGTGGGGACGGTCATCAGCCCCAGCCCCAGCCCCAGCCCCAGCGCCGGCTCAGCTTTCGGCGGGGGGGATGTTGGGGTTGAGCCGGAAGCGGTTCTCCGGGTCATAGGTGCGCTTCACTCGCCGCAGCCGCTCGACGTTGCGCCCCCAGGCCCGTGCCCGGTCGGCGTCGTCGAGATCCGCGTCGCCGCCGAAGTTGAGGTAAGTGCCCGATGCGGCCCGAAGCCTGACGGCCTCGCCGTAGGCATTGCGCACCCAGCGGATGTTTGCGTCGTCTTCGGCGGGGTCCAGCCAGTTTCCGTCGATGCTCAGCAGGTACCGAGCGCTGCGGTCACCGAACGCGGTTTCGGTTGTCCCTACACGTGACATGGCCCCTCCCAGGAGAGGCAGGTGCACCATCGTCGTCGGGNGCGGGCGGTCGTGGCTGATGCGCGCCACGAACGTGGTCGCGTCCTCATCGAGTCTGTCCAGGTAGACGGACTTCCAGTAACTCTGGAGCCCACCCTTGGGGAAGAAGGGATCGAGGGAGGATTGCGCTGTCCGGTACGACCGGGCCTGGCTCATATCGGCAAGCGGCGCGCCAAACCCGGAAAGCGCCCGGCACGCTCGCTGACCCTCGTCCGGGGTGCCGGCATACAGGGCGGCCGTGATGAGCACGTCGCGGTTGTGCACGGCGGGCGGGAGCGTCGGTGCATCCGGCAGCGACCACAGGAGGGCACGGCTGGTGACCTCGTCAGGGACGGTGGACGTCCAGTCCTGCCAGCGGGAAAGCACCTCGGTAACGGCATCGACCGGGTGAACGATCATGCTATTCCAGACCATCGGGCCCAACGGATAGGCCTCGAACTCGAAGGACACCACCACACCGAAGTTGCCGCTCCCGCCACGCAACGCCCAGAACAGGTCCTCATGTTCGGTCCCGTCGCACCGTATGATCTTGCCGCTGGCTGTCACGACCTCGGCGGCGCGCAGCGCATCACAGGCCAGACCGTACTTGCGGTGGAGCCAGCCGATTCCGCCACCGAGTGTCAGACCCGCGACGCCCGTGGTCGACACGACCCCGCCAGGTACCGCGAGCCCGTACAGCTGCGTCTCACGGTCGACGTCGCCCCAGGTCGCACCACCCGCCACCCGCACACGTCGCTGATCCGGGTCGACCCAGACACCCCGCATCATCGACAGATCGATCATCAAACTGTCGTCGGCCGTGCAGGTCCCGGCGATGCTGTGGCCGCCGCCGCGGACAGCGACGAGCAGGTCCCGCTTGTAGGCGAGGCTGACGGCGTCGACGACGTCGGCGGTGCCGGTGCATCGGATGATCAGACCGGGTCTGCGGTCGAGCATGGCGTTCTGGACGACCCGGATGTCGTCATACCCCAGGTCGTCCGACGTCAGAACCTGCCCGCGGAAGATCGCGCGAATCTCCTCGACCGTCTCGTCCGAGAGCGTCTGCCGTTCGCCATCCAGCGTGAGTATCTGTGCCGACATCGAGCGATCTCCCCTCCGCGCCTGCCGATGTCTCCGGTGGGCATCGGTCTGCGTTACTCGCTTCTTACAGGGTGACGCCACGGCTGGATCGTCGCTAGCGTGTTCGTCCCGCAGGACGGCAGCCAGTTCGGCGAGTGCGGCCAAGATTGCCACTCCGAACCCGGCCCACCGCCATCCCGTCTCTGCGCCGGACAGCGGCGTGCCTGCGGAATTAGGAAGCTGGCAGGTCCGTCGCTGGCGCCTGGCGTGGCTGCCGGGGGTGCGGGCGCAGCCCGCCCCGGTCCGCCAGCGTGTCGGTGGCCGGGATCCGGGTCCGCGAATCGGACTGTCGGACCGCTCCAGTAGCGTTGGTCGGCTGTCTATCGGGAGGTCAGTCGTGCTGCTGGAAGGACTCAAGCCAGGGCTGCGCGTCGACGGGCTCATCCCCGCCGAGGTCGTCACGGTCATTGCCGCGCAATGGCACGGTTCCGACGCGCTCGAACTGACCTACAAGACCGCCGCCGGCGGCCTCGGCCAGCAGGTCGTGTTCCGCAAGGACCAGGACAAGCTCAGCGTCGCCCAGACCGGCAGCCGCGCCTTCGATGCCAACGCCAGCGACTTCAAACTNGTGGCCGAGGCGCAGCGCATCTCGCTGGCCGGGCTCTTCGACCCGATGCTCGCCGTCGCCACCAGCGACGTGCAGCCCCTCCCGCACCAGATCCGCGCGGTGTACGGCGAGCTGCTCCCGCGTACCCCGCTGCGCTTCCTGCTCGCCGACGACCCCGGCGCCGGCAAGACGATTATGGCTGGCCTCTACCTCAAGGAGCTGCTGCTGCGCGACGACGTGAAGCAGTGCCTCATCGTCGCGCCCGGCGGGCTCGTGGAGCAGTGGCAGGACGAGCTCTTCTTCAAGTTCGGCCTCCGTTTCGATCTGCTGACCAACCAGCTCATGGACTCCCAGGTCAACCTCAACGTCTTCGAGACCAACCCGCTCCTCATCGCACGAATGGATCAGCTCTCCCGCAACGAGCAGCTCCGGGCCCAGCTCAGGGAGACCGAGTGGGACCTGATCGTCGTCGACGAGGCCCACCGCATGGGCGCCCACTACTTCGGCGGCAAGCTGGAGAAGACCAAGCGCTTCCAGCTCGGGGAGCTCCTCGGCGAGATCACCCGCCACCTGCTGCTGATGACCGCGACCCCGCACTCGGGCAAGGAGGAGGACTTCCAGCTCTTCCTCACCCTGCTCGACAGGGACCGGTTCGAGGGCCGGCAGAAGAAGACCACGGACACCAGCGGGATCATGCGCCGCCTGGTCAAGGAGGAGCTGCTTACCTTCGAGGGCAAGAACCTCTTCCCCGAACGTGTCGCCGAGACCGTTCCCTACGAGCTGACCGCGTTGGAGTACGCCCTCTACGCGGACGTCACCCACTACGTCCGCGAGGGGATGAACCGGGCCGACCGGCTCGGCGGCAAGCGCAAGAACACCGTCGGCTTCGCGCTCACCGTTCTCCAGCGGCGACTCGCCTCCAGCCCGGAGGCGATCTACAAGAGCCTCGTCCGCCGTTCCGAGCGCCTGGAGGGCAAACGGCAGGAGATCCTCAACGGCACCTACCGCGAGTCCGAGCCGACCGTCGACCTGGGCGAGATCGACGAGGACGGGTACAACGCCGAGGAGATCGAGGAGCTGGAGGAGGACCTGCTCGACGCTGCCACCGCAGCGCAGACCGTCGAGGAACTCAACGCCGAGCTGATCGAGCTGGCCGAGCTGGTGAAGACCGCCAAGATCGTCCGCGACGCCGGCACCGACCGCAAGTGGACCGAGCTGTCGAACATCCTCCAGGACGAGGTGCTGACCGCCGACGCCAACGGCTGGCCGCGCAAGCTCATCATCTTCACCGAGCACCGCGACACCCTCGACTACCTCCGGGCCAGGATCGGCTCGCTGCTCGGCAAGCCCGACGCGGTCAGGGCGATCCACGGCGGCGTCCGCCGCGGCGAGCGTCGCCAGATCACCGAGGAATTCACCAAGAACCGCGACGTCCAGATCCTCCTGGCGACCAACGCGGCTGGGGAGGGCCTCAACCTCCAGGCTGCCCATCTGATGGTCAACTACGACCTGCCGTGGAATCCCAACCGCATCGAGCAGCGCTTCGGCCGCATCCACCGCATCGGCCAGGACAAGGTCTGCCGACTGTGGAACCTCGTGGCCTCCAACACGCGGGAGGGTGAAGTCTTCACCCGTTTACTGGCCAAGCTCGACCAGATGCGCCAGGATTACGGCGGCAAGGTCTTCGACGTCCTCGGTGAAGCCTTCACCGAGACCCCGCTGCGCGCCCTCCTGCTCGACGCCATCCAGTACGGCGAGCGCCCCGACGTGAAGGCGAAGATGCACGAGGTCATCGACGCCAGCGTCGGCGATGGCCTCAAGGACCTGCTCGACGAGCGGGCGCTCGCCTCAGAGCACCTCGCCGAGGCCGACCTCCAGCGGCTCCGCGCAGCGATGGATGAGGCCCGGGCCAAGAGGCTCCAGCCGCACTACGTCGAGCTGGCGTTCAAGGCGGCCTTCACCCGTCTCGGTGGCCGGATCGCCAGGCGTGAGCGGGGGCGCTACGAGATCGCGAACGTGCCCCAGCACCTCCGCTCGGCCGGCAGGGGACCGATCGCGACGAAGTACGACCGCGCCACCTTCGACCTTGCCCACTGCGATCACGGCTGCAAGGCGGCTCGTTGGTTGATCGAGTTCCGGTCCGTGCTTCGGATGTCTTGCTTCCCGTCGGTAATGCTACGAAACGCGCGCGAATACCCACGCACTGTCGGTACCGTACCGGCGCGACACCTAGATCCGAGGAGCGGCAGAGCCAGACGAGGAGGGCCGTCGTGGCGATGAAGGTCAAGGTGGGCAACTATGCCTATCTGTGGGACGGTGCTGAGCCCCTCGTGCCGGGGGACCTTGTACTCCTGCCCGAGAACTGGCTCAGTCCCAAGATCCATGGTCCTGGACCCTTCGAAGGCACCGTGACTGCCGTCGGAAGTGACTATGACGGTCCGATCTCGCGGATCATCGCCAAGAT